>QHYO01000071.1 GCA_003224135.1 Acidobacteriota bacterium
CAACGGCACGAGTCCCGTGATTTTTCAGCTCCCTGGCGAGATTTTCGGCGGCAGCGGGATCAGCTTTGTAATTGATGGCGACGTCGTACCCTGCCCGGGCAAGCCGCGACACAATGATTTTGCCGATGCCGGAATTCGCTCCGGTGACGAGCACTGTCGGTCGCGTAGTCATTTCCAAGGTCCCCACTAACAATACGCGTGAACGAACAACGCCGATACTAACTCTGAGCAGGTTCTTCCGGAAAACGATTCACTGGAATGCTTTGGCTCGCTGGGATCCCATCGTTTGCATGCCAG
>QHYO01000016.1 GCA_003224135.1 Acidobacteriota bacterium
AGTCCGCCGAAAGAAACCCGATTCTAGTCCACTTTCTGCGTTAACCCCAATTCGCTTTCGCGAGGTTTCCCAGAGCGCCGGGTTGGATTTCGCACTTCAGAACAATCCTACCCCGCGCAAACACATGATCGAAACCATGCCAGGCGGCGTCGCCGCTTTTGATTACAACAATGACGGACTAACGGACATTTTTTTCACGAACGGGGCCTCGATCCCCTCGCTCGAAAAGGATTCACCTAGGTTTTCGAACCGCCTCTACCGCAACGACGGCGGAATGCGCTTCACCGACGTTACCTCGGAGGCTGGAATTGCAGGCGCGGGCTATTCGATGGGCGCGGCGGCTGCGGACTACAACAACGATGGCCATGCGGATTTGTTCGTCGCGGGCGTTTATCGGAACATACTTTATCGCAATCAGGGCAACGGCAAGTTTGAGGACGTGACCGAAGCGGCAGGCATAAAAAGCGACAAATGGTCGGTGGCCGCCGGCTGGTTTGACTATGACAACGATGGATGGCTGGACCTATTCGTAGTCAATTATGCGCACTGGACGCCGGACTTTGATCGCTACTGCGGCGAGCGTGACCGTAATCTGCGGGTCTACTGCCACCCAAAGTATTTCGAGGGGCTCGCCAACACGCTCTACCGGAACCGGCGCGACGGGACTTTCGAGGATGTCACCGCCAAAGCGGGTATCGCCGCACACATCGGTCGCGGCATGAGCGTTGCCTTCGCCGACTACGACAACGACGGCCTGATGGACATTTTTGTGACGAATGACAATATGCCGAACTTCCTGTTCCACAATCAAGGCGACGGAACGTTCAAAGAGGTTGCGCTGGAAGCCGGCGTGGCGCTTACCAACTACGGCCTGCCCGTGGCAAGCATGGGGGCAGACTTTCGCGACTACGACAACGACGGTTTACCCGACCTCAATATCACAGCCCTAGCGGGCGAAACGTTTCCATTGTTTAAGAATCTGGGCAAAGGCTTATTCCAGGACGCGACGCATCAGAGCCGACTGGCCGCGCTCACCACCACGCGCAGTGGCTGGAGCAACGGCTTCTTTGATTTTAACAACGACGGCTGGAAGGACCTGTTTACCGCTAATTCCGATGTAAATGACCTGATTGACTTATTTCAATCCACGCACTACAAGCAGACCAACACGCTCCTCGCAAATCTTCAAGACGGCACGTTTCAGGACGTTTCAGCGGAAGCAGGTTTTACGCTCGCTCGGGCCCACCGCGGTAGCGCCTTTGCGGATTTCAACAACGACGGAAGAATCGACATTGTGGTGAGCGCTCTTGGTGAACCCGCCGAGCTCTGGCAAAACATCAGCCCGGATGTCAATCACTGATTGATGCTCAGGTTAATTGGCACGCGAAGTAACCGAGATGGGATAGGTGCGATAATTCGGTTGGGCAATCAGTCGAATCACGTCACCACGGCGGTAGGCTACGCCTCGTCAAGTCCATCAGCGGTGCATTTCGGAACTGGCAAGCTCGAGAAGATCGAGCAAATTGAGATTCGTTGGCCAAGTGGTATTGTTCAGGTCCTGCGAAACGTTGTAGCCAACCAGGTTCTAGAAGTCCACGAGCCCTCGAAATAGGCTCGGCATCATAGGCTTATCTAAGGGGGTGTTATCTCCACATCTTGTCGGGCGGTCGCTGTCGCCGTAGCGGCAGAGCGCTGGGTCCTCCGATAGTCCTCAAGCATTGCCTGGGCGAGACCAGGCTGGCCAGTTACCTGATAAGCTCTTGCGAGTTGGTAGTGCAAGCTGCCGTCTTCGTCTGCGGCGAGTGCCGCTTTGAGGTGGGGTATGGCATCGCGGGCTTTTCCGGCGGCCAGGTATGCGCGAGCCAGAGCCTTGTGAGCAGCGATCAGCTTCGGATCGCGGCTCACAGCGCGCAAAAGCAAGGGGACCGCCTCTTCGGCTCGCTGCAGGTCGAGCAGGGTTTCACCCGTTAGATAGTTCAACTCCGCCGAGGCTGGCTGCTGGCGGAGCAGGCCTTGAAACAATGGCAAGGCGCCAGCATAGTCTTGGCTGAATTTCAAACTAATAGCCAATTGTTTCTGAATCTGCTTGTCAAGGGGCGAAAGTTTAAGGGCGTCCCGCCATTCCTGAGCGGCTTCGGCATATCTTTTCTGGCCATTCAAGATGTGGGCTTTTAGCTCATGTTGTTCCGTGGAGGGAGGCAATTGACCTAGGCGAGAAAAGGCTTCAAGAGCCAGCTCGTTATAGGCTCGCGAGCGCCAGTAGTACGACTCGGGAGAACGCGTGCCTTTTGCGGAGGCGAGAAGCCCGAGAAATTGCCCTTTCCGAAACTGGCACTCAAGCGTCTGCCTACGGCAGTCGGGCTCAGGAAGCCGCTGCTCCTTTTCCTCTTCGAGGCTAGCCCAGTCTGGATGTCCGCTCCGGCGATAAACCTCGGCCACCTGTGCGTGCAGACCCCGCATCGCTGGCATCTTCTTGAGAGCACTACGGTAAAGATAGAAAGCGCTAGAAAGCTGTTGCTCGCGGAGCCGCGTCTCCGCTACCAGCACCTGCCAGTAGGCGGAGTCTGGCGCCGTTTCTTGTAAATCACCAAAGGCTCGAACGGAGAGCGATTCATAGCAGCGTCCCAATCCGTACCAGGCCGACGAGTTTTCTGGATCAAGATCAGCGAGCTTCCGGTATTGCTCCGCTGCCTCCGCGGGGCGGTCGAGCGACAACAGAGCGCCTGCGAGCATCTCGAGCGCATCACGGTGATCCGGCTCTAGACTTAGGACCGTCTTCAGCGCCCCGACGGCCGCGGAAGTTTGGCCGAGTTGCAGGCGTGCAGCGCCAAGGAAGAGCCATGCGGGAGCTAGCATGGGGTCGAGCTTAACGGCTGTTTCCAGCGGCGGTAGCGACTGGCGTTCGTCTCCAGCCATGTGCAGCGCCATGCCGAGGTTCAGCATCAGGCCTGCGTTGTTGGGCACTGCTTGATTCAATTCGCGGTAGAGGGGAATTGCCTGAGCAAACTTACCCTCGGCCATGAATTCCTTGGCACGCTGCGACTTGGCTGCCAAGTTCTCCGACTGCGCAAAGAGGCTCGATCGCAGGACGAGGATCGAAACCAGGCAGAAGAAAAGCGCTTGCGCAGCTTTCGTCACTGTTCTCTTACTCCAACAGGGTCATTATAGACAGATGCCTTCCCGGGCGTCAGCACGCAATCCGGTGCCAGTGAGTTCAAAAAAAACGAAGAGCGCAGGTCCTCCGGCCTGCGCTCCAAGATACTGCGGGGCACGTGAGCGTGCCCCGGCTAGAGTCTAATCGTCAGAACGAGAATCGGAATCCAAGGCGGAACTGTCGCTCGTCATCCTTGGCTCCCGTGATCGTCAGGAAGTTTGCGCTCGTGATGTCACCGCTCGGATTCTTGAAATGCGGTGAGTTGGATAAATTGGCGGCGTCAGCGCGGAATTGCAAATTCAAGCGCTCCGTGAGGTTAAAGGTGCGGAACAGGCTGAAATCCAAATTAACCGAGCCCGGTCCATATAAGGTGTTGCGACCTACTGTCCCATACCCGACGCGAGTCACTGGCGCAAATGCTGAAGGATCATAGAAGGGCTGGCCCGAGCCGACGCCACCCAGTTTCTTTACCGGCCCCACCTGGTCTGGCGTCTGCGTCTGATCAACCGCGTTCAAGGAAGCACCGGAGGCCGTAAGACTGAAAGGCTGTCCGGAAATGGCGCTGAAAATACCACTGATCTGCCATCCACTAAGAACTTTCGTGGCTACTCCGCCACCACTGGCCCACTGCTTTCCTTTGCCAAGCGGAAGTTCGTAGACGTAAGCCAGTTGGAAGATCTGCGGCGTGTTGAAACCGGCCGGAGCGCGGTTGCGCCCCAGCACGCTGGGGTCGTTCCAATTCAAGCTAGCCCAGCCATCGTCATCGGTAAGGTCTATGGCTCTCGAGTAGGTGTAAGCTCCTTTGATCATCAGACCGTGAGAGAACTGGCGATTGATGGAAACCTGAAGAGCGTGATAGTTGGCGCTCAGCCAACCTTGGAAGAGAAGCGTCTGCGAAGTACGGCCAAAGGCCGGTACAAGGCAGGTTTGCGTCGTAAAATCCGCCGTCTTGCAGTTCAAGGGTTGCCCCAAATTACCCGTGCCAGGCAGGGAGGCATTGATGTCCAAGTCCGCGAACTGGTGAACTGTCTGCGTGCCAACGTATCCTACGGAGACGAGGAAGTTAGCCGGAAGCTTGCGCTCTACTACGAGGTTCCAGGATTCGATGTAACCCCGCTTCAGTTCGCCCGGACCTACGGTGCGTTCCAAAGCTTGGGCGGGCAGAGGAATAGTGCCGCTGCTGATGTCGGGACAGCATACGGACCCAATCCCGACTGGAATTGCTCCGCCGGGAAGCGGTGAAGCTAGCGGCGAAAGCGATGAGTACGGAAGGAAGCTGTTTGCTCCGACAAAGTTTGAACCCACGGTGAGTGGGTAAAAACCGCGAAGTGGCCTCGCCAGAGGCAGTGGGTCGACGGTGATTC
>QHYO01000072.1 GCA_003224135.1 Acidobacteriota bacterium
TCCAAGAGCGAATTGGAACGGATGACACGCCGGTTCGCGAGCGAAATTCTGCCGCTGATCGGACCGGACCAGGATATTCCAGCGCCGGACGTGTACACCGATTCGCAGACGATGGCGTGGATCATGGATACGTACTCCATGATGCAGGGCCATACCGTGCCGGGCGTTGTTACCGGGAAACCAATTTCGATTGGCGGATCGCTGGGGCGGGCAGAAGCGACGGCTCGCGGCCTCGTGTTTGTTGTTGAAGAGGCCTGTAAGTTGAAAAAAATTCCGTTGCGTGGCGCAAGCGTGGCGATTCAGGGATTCGGCAACGCGGGAGCCACTGCGGCGCGGCTTCTGTTTGAGAAGAAGGCAAAAATTGTCGCGCTCAGCGATACGCGCGGCGGGGTGACCAATCCGCGCGGAATCGACCCTATCAAAGCATTGCGATACAAGGAGCGTTCCGGCACGGTCGTGGGAATGCCTGGCGCCTCGCGCATTTCGAATGAAGACTTGCTGACCATGAAGTGCGACATTCTGGTTCCATCGGCGCTTGAAAACGTCATCACCTTGAGCAACGCGGAAGCGGTGAAGGCACGCATTATCGCCGAAGCGGCGAACGGTCCGACGACTCCGCATGCGGACGAAATTCTCGCACGGCGCGGAATTACTGTGCTGCCCGATATTCTTGCGAACGCCGGTGGCGTGACCGTCAGCTATTTCGAGTGGGTGCAGAACCAGGAAGGCCTGCTGTGGGATTCCGATGAAGTGAATCTGCGTCTGCAGAAGATCATGGTCCGTGCTTTCCACGAAATGGTGGATACCATGCGCAAGCACCATGTGCCACCGCGCGCCGGAGCCATGATTCTTGGGGTGAGCCGCGTCGCAGAGGCCACGCTAGTGCGCGGGCTCTTCCCCTGAGCACTTCGCATCGCTAACCCGAACCCGCGGTCTCTACATTGCTTCCTGCATGTCTCCAGATTCTTCTTGCGCTCGGAAAAATCAGCGCGTACATTCGCAATTGCCGGTACGTTCCAGCTATTTGTGGAACGTGACCGGCAATTTTCTTCGGAGACCAGGAAAAACGAGAAAGACAAATGAGCACGAATGGACACATAGCGGTGCCGCCAATCCTGTTGACGATTGCGGGATTCGATCCAAGCTGCGGCGCGGGCA
The DNA here is from genome assembly GCA_003224135.1 of Acidobacteriota bacterium. Classification (GTDB taxonomy): domain Bacteria; phylum Acidobacteriota; class Terriglobia; order Acidiferrales; family UBA7541; genus Acidiferrum. Next base: position 1,159 of record QHYO01000072.1, read on the forward strand.
CAGCGGCGGATTTAAAGACTTTCGCCGCGTATGGATGTTATGGCGTTGCGGCGATTACGTCGTTGACGGTGCAGAACACGCAGGGCGTGGAAGCGGTGCACAACATGTCGAGCGCCGAACTGCGGGAGCAACTCGATATCTTGGCGAAAGACTGCGAGATCGCTGCTGTGAAAATCGGCATGCTTGGCAATCGTGGGAACGCGGTGGTCGTCGGAGAATTTCTCGACGCGCATAAGTTTACGATCGTCGTCCACGACCCGGTGATGAAGTCCTCGAGTGGGACGGAATTGCTCGATGCCAGCGGCGTAAAATATGTGGCCACGGAACTTTTGAAGAGAGCGAGCGTGTTCACGCCAAATG
>QHYO01000073.1 GCA_003224135.1 Acidobacteriota bacterium
TTGTGGAGATGGGAGCACGCGCGGTGATCGTCAAGGGTGGCCACATGGAACGCGCCGTGGACGTGGTGTTCGACGGCAACGAGCTTGTGCAACTCGGCGGCGACAAGGTAAAAGTTGAGAACACGCACGGTACCGGCTGCACGTTCGCTTCGGCGCTGACCGCACAATTGGCCGCCGGCCGCAGCTTAATCGAAGCCGCAACACTGGCGAAGGCGTACG
>QHYO01000074.1 GCA_003224135.1 Acidobacteriota bacterium
ACGACGAAGAGATGGCGCTAGCAAAGCTGTCCGTGAACCCGCTCGTGAAAGAAGCCGCGGTGAAATTATTCCAGTTCGAACCGGAATAAAACGACGGCGTGTAGCCCGATTCCGAGCCTGCTGCGTGGCCCGCGGCGCTAAGCACCCCTGAAAATTTTTCCGCCCAGGCTTGTTCGACGTCAAGCGCCAGCGCGTACGGCAGGAATTTTTCAAACGTCTCCGGAGTTTGCTCGGGCGGATTGATGCGATTCAGACGATCGCCATCGACCGCGCTCAAGAACATCTTGAAGCCTTCCACCTGGTCCAGCAGGCCTCGTCCGGCGACCGTCGGAGCCTTCAACAGAAAGTGAAAAAGAATGTGAAGGCCGATACTCGCGAAGAGAAACACCGCGAGCGACAATGAGCCAAATCCGATGAGCATGAAGATGCCAAGGCACTCGCCGGCGAGGAACGGCAAAGAGAAAAGCGTGAACACGACGGCCTTTCCTACAAGCAGCGCCGCCTGCGAGCGCGAAGTGAGCGCCGCCTTCCAGGCTCCGTAACATCCGAAAATCAGCCCGGCCACCGCCAGGCTCCAGATCGAAAGCCACAGGGACACGAATGCCACGGCCAACAGGCTCGCAGGGGATCTGAGATAGGCAACTGCACCAACAATCGCGACGCTGAAAACGATGGCGGGAATGAGATATCGGCGATTGGTGAAGAAATAAACTTTCTGCTCCGCGAGCTTGAGCCAGGCTTTCAGCGCGGAAATTCC
>QHYO01000075.1 GCA_003224135.1 Acidobacteriota bacterium
GTGCAGCCACAACTGATCGCGGCCATCGAAGAGCACGGATGCCGCTTGCTTCTCATCCGCAGGCAGAGAGCGGTTATCGGATTTGGTTCGATATAGCGTGTAGGTACCCGCCTGCAGTCTTATTCTCAAGTAGCCGCGCGCGGCCATATCCAGAATCGCCGCGGCGAAAGCTTTGTTATCGAATCCCATGCGGATGAGATAGCGCATTGCCGCGGGCGAAAGACTCGCGGGTGGCTCGTATAACGGCATGACGACGCCGCGAGCGGG
>QHYO01000554.1 GCA_003224135.1 Acidobacteriota bacterium
CACCATCCACAATCACGCTCTTCAATACATCGACCGCCCTGTTGTCACCAACAATCTCGTCGGCGGCGAAGACGGTATCGATGATGCCGGCCTCTCGCTCACACGCTTCATCCCCGCGCCCAAGGGCTGGTTTGCTGAGGGCACCGCTCAGGTTTTTCGCGGCGATTCTGATGATGTCTTCACCGCGAAACGCCGCCAGGATCTCAGCGTCGTCGGCCATCTGCGCGCCTACCGCGATCTCAGCGAATCCACCAACCTCGATCTGGGAGTCTCCTACGCGCGCGGCCACAACAATTCCGGCGAATTCGTCTCCGATTCATCGGCATTCCTAACCAATCTTTATGCCGCCGATGCCACGCTGCGCTGGAAGCCGCTCCGCCGCGCCATCTACAACTCTTTCCTCTTCCGCACCGAACTCTTCTGGAGCGCACGCGACCAGCTCTCGCCCTCCGACATTTTCCAAACGCAGCACGCTTTCGGCATGTACACTCACGCCGAATACCGTCTCAATCGCCGCTGGACTGTCGGCGGACGCTTCGATCGTAGCGGCCACGCCGACAATGGCAACCTGACCGACACCGGTTTTTCGGGTATCCTCACCTACTGGCCCAGCGAGTTCAGCCAGGTCCGTGGACAGTATCGCTACGGCCATCTGCTGGACCCCGCGACCTCGCGTTACGACAACGCCAATGAATTCTTGTTGCAGTTTCTTTTCGTGATGGGTGCGCATGGCGCCCATCCATTCTAGAAATTTCGGAGACACGTGATGACCGCTGTAAAACCGCACACTCGCCTTTTCGCTTTGTTCGCCGCCGTGGCGCTGGTCGTTTCTTTCTGCCCTCCGCCATCGCAAGCGGCAGGCAAACTCAACGTCATGACCGCGACCACCGACCTTGCAGCCCTCGCGCAGGAAATTGGCGGCGACAAAGTGGACGTTGAATCCATCGCGCGCGGCTACCAGGACCCGCACTTCGTGGAAGCCAAGCCCAGCTTTCTTTTGAAGCTGCGCAGAGCGGACCTGCTCATTGTCGTCGGTCTCGAACTCGAAATCGGCTGGCTTCCTCCACTCATCACTCAATCCACCAATCCCAAAATTCAAGTTGGAGCTCCCGGTTATTTCGATGCCTCACGCTATGCGAAAATTCTTGAAATCCCCACTGGCCAGGTCACCCGCGCCGAAGGCGACGTTCACCCCCTCGGGAATCCGCACTACTGGCTCGATCCGGAAAACGGTTTGCGCATCGCCAAAGGCATATCCGACAAATTCAGTGAAATGCGCCCCGGCGACTCGGCTTATTTCGCGCAGCGCTA
>QHYO01000555.1 GCA_003224135.1 Acidobacteriota bacterium
GGGCAGACGACGATTATTCGCGGCGACAACATCCGCACCGCCGTGACCGCCGTTCTGCCACATTCCGGCAATCTCTATCGCGAGAAAGTGCCTGGCGCGATTTTCGTGGGCAATGGTTTCGGGAAGCTAGCGGGCTCCACGCAGGTTGATGAAATGGGCAACATCGAAACGCCGATCCTGCTAACTTCCACCACAAGCGTGCCGCGCGCTGCGGACGCGTTGATCAGCTACATGTTGGCGCTGCCGGGCAACGAGGATGTGCTGTCCATCAACCCGGTGGTCGGCGAAACGAATGATGGAGACCTGAACGACATTCGCGGCCGGAACATCACGCCCGACGACGTGTTCGCCGCCGTCAACAACGCAAAGGTTGGTCCGGTCGAGGAGGGCAATGTTGGCGCGGGCACCGGGACGGTGGTCTTCGGCTGGAAAGGCGGCATCGGAACTTCGTCGCGCCGCCTGCCCGCCAATCTCGGTGGATACACGGTTGGTGTCCTTGTGCAGACGAATTTCGGCGGCGTGCTCACCATCGCGGGCGCTCCTGTGGGCCAGGAACTGGGCCAGTACTACCTGCGTCAGGAACTACAGCAGGCCGGCAGCGGGAAAGACAAGGCAGATGGATCATGCATGATCGTCGTCGCCACCGACGCGCCGCTGGACGCGCGCAACCTGAAGCGGCTCGCGGCGAGGGCTTTGCTGGGAGTTGCGCGCACTGGGGGTTCGGCCTCAAACGGCAGCGGAGACTACGCGATCGCATTCTCGACGGCGCCGCAGGCGCGCATCCATGCCAACGACAAAGCGCTGACGCGGAACGTGGAAGTGATGACCAACGACGCGATGTCGCCGCTATTTCTGGCCGCGATCGAAGCGACGGAGGAAGCCGTGTACAACTCGATGTTTAAGGCGACGACAATGACTGGCAACGGACATACGGTCGAGGCTCTGCCGATTGAAAAGACGGTGAAGATGCTTAAAGAACACCGCGTGATCAAGTAAAGAATCGCTCGCGTTGATTCCGGACAGGCGACAATACACCAAGAATCTCATTCGATTAGATAGCATAGCTAGCAACGGAATAGCGCTTTCCCCTGATTTTCAGCGCTATAATCGCAGGCATGAAATCCTCTTGTCGTGGAATTTCGATTCTCTTAGCTACTTTTGTAGTGGGTGTGACTTGCATAGGACAAGCGGCGAGGGCGCAGGCGCCGTCGTCCGACGATCCGCAGGCGCTGGTGAAACAGGGGCAAAAGCTCAATAGCGAAGGCAAACAGGATGAGGCGCTGAAGCTGTACAAGCAGGCGCTCGCGAAGTCTCCCAATTCCTATGAGGCGCATCTGGAGTCCGGCGTGGCGCTTGATCTGAAGGGCGACTACGCGGCCGCGCGCGAGCACCTGAAGAAAGCGATCGAGGTGGCTCCGGCGGACCAGAAGAACCGCGCATTGCGAGTGATGGCATTTTCGTATGTGTTCGAGCGCAATACCGCCGAAGCGGAAAAGTATGAGAAGCAGGTATTTGACGCTTTGATGGCCAAGTCGGACTTCGAGGCGGCGGCTGGCGTGGCCAATGAGCTGGCGCGCATCAAGCTCGAGTCGGGCGACATCGACGGTGCCGCGAACTGGTACAAGACCGGTTATGACACTGCGATGCGCAAGACGGACATGAAGGAAGCCGACAAGAACCTCTGGGCATTCCGCTGGGCGCATGCCCAGGCCCGCATTGCCGCACGTCGCGGACAGCGCGACGAAGCGCAGAAGCAGGTTGCCACGGCGAAAGCGGCGCTCGAGAAGGCGAACAATCCGGATCAGGCACAGTTCTTTCCGTATCTGACCGGATACGTAGCCTTCTACAGTGGCGACTACCAGACAGCCATCACCGAACTACAAAAGGCGAGCCAGGACGACCCGTTCATCCTGTTATTAATCGCGCAGTCGTGGGAGAAGACAGGCGACGCGATGCGCGCGAAGGAGTACTACGGCAAGGTGATGGCCAATAACGGACACGGCCCGACCAATGCGTTTGCGCGTCCGGTGGCCAGGAAGAAGCTGGCAGGAGGGTAGTCGCGTCCGTC
>QHYO01000556.1 GCA_003224135.1 Acidobacteriota bacterium
CTGCTAAAAAGCCAATGAGAACGGATGCCATCTTCGACATTCGTTCTATAAGCAAGCCGATCACGGCTCTGGGAGCATTGCTTCTTGTCGATGATGGGAAGCTGACACTGGGTGACCCACTCACTAAATTTCTGCCAGAATTTTCACACCTCACGGTCAAGGGACAAGCTCAGCCTACCAATGTGCCAATCACGCTTCGCCAGCTCATGATGCACACATCGGGTATCGCAGACGAGCGACCACCGTCGTTGGAAAACATCACCCGTACTTTTGACCTCACGTTGACAGAAGACGCTGCGCTCGTTGCCCAAGAAGCGCTGGATTTCACACCTGGCAGCAGGTGGGCCTACAGCAGTTCCGGGATTGCAGTTTTGGGTCGAGTTATCGAAGTGGCGTCCCGTCAGTCCTTCGAGACATTCATACAACAGCGGTTACTTGAACCACTAGAAATGCAGGACAGTTCTTTCTTTACAAATCGCGCGAAAGTGGCGCGCATCCCTACGATGTACAACCTGGAGAACGGCCACCTCGTAAAAGATGCGATGGATGTCACCCGTCCCGGTCAAAAATACTCCGCACCGGAGTTCGGGCTGTTTTCGACGGCGGAGGACTTGCGTCACCTCGGCCAGATGATGTTGAACCGTGGTTCCTGGAAGGGTCAGAAGTTGCTTTCGTCCAGCTTGGTGGAGGAGATGACGCGCCCCTGTGTGGCGGACGTCCGTCCCCAAATATCATGCAGGTCTAGGATGGGCTATTCATACGGGAAAAGAGCCGGGGATGAGCTACGCCGTCACAGACGGAAACTATGGAGCAAACGGGGCCAGCGGCTGCATCTTTTGGATCGATCCGAGCATACAACTCATTCGTGACTTTCAAAGACAAAAGCATGACAGTGACGGCGCCCTGAAAAGGGAATAAAGCTCCACGGACCCCAGTCAACGTGATCAGAGAGCCTGGCCTTGATTCCAGGCCTCGCCGAAGACTCGGAGTTGGATCTCGAAACGAGAATCGCAATTTTCGCAATCTGTTTGCGTCGCTGGGTTGGGCGATTTCCGTCGAGAATCGGCGTAATTTCTTACGCTTTGCAAGCTACTCACAACGCTTCGGAACTCGATTGGTGAAAAGGAGATTGCAATGAAAGAAAAGGGAAGTGTCTTTGGTGGTTCCAGGAATCGTCGGTCGTTTCTGAAGAGCGGGATGGTGGCAGCAGGGGCGGCGACGATCGGTACGGCGATGTTGCCCCGTTCGCCGGCGGCCTTCGCCGGACAAGAAGACGACCACGCACCAGAGTGCACTGGAGCAGGTCGAAGCCGATCTGTGGATTCAATACGCCGAACTTGGCGGAGCCACCAATCAGGGCCTCTCCCCGATTGATCTGCCCTTCAAAATGGGTCTGGCTCCAAATTACATCACGGGACTCATGGTGCTGGATGGAGATATGCCGCAGTACATCTCTGACAACACCGATGACGAGATTAGTCATCACAGATTCCTTAATAATTATCTGCAGTCAAAGGGCGCAAAGACGATCGACCTGACAAGCCAGTTTGCCATTCTGCCGCCGAGTCAGGTAACCGGAGTCCCGCAAAATGGCCGGCTTACCAATTTGAAGCAGTTGACCGTGGACACGTCGTGGTGGACGCGGTACCGGAACTCAACAAAAAATCCGGATTTCGGAGGCACTTTCGAAAACGCAATCCCGGATCTTGCGAAGGGACAGCATCCGGCGATTCCCCTCAATGACGGCGACCTCATCCTCGACAACAACGGCAACATATCAAACCACTTACAGGCCATAGCGAACACGGCGGGATTCCACTTCGCGTTCATCGAACAGGGCGGCAGCAGCTTGTATCCGGCGCTCGCCCAGAAGGTAACTAATTTGGAGGTCTTGCGGATTCTTCTGAGTATCGGCGGCTCCGAGATCGCGCACTTCCAGACTTGGCAGGACAAAGCAGGTAACGCCACCAATATAACCGATGGCGACCTTACATTCCCGGACCTCAACAGTGGAGTCGATCCTAATACAGGTGCCACTGGTGCCGACATTGCAGACGACTTCCAGACCAACCTGATCATGCCCGAGCCAACTTTGTTCCTTAACGAAAAGCTCGGCCCCGTTTCGATCATCCGACCAACTTCCACAAAACAAGGCGGAGCGGTGGCCTCGGTCCAGAGCTTCGTTGATGATGGTCTGTTTCTCGACCCCGCAACAAACAAGAACACCGGGATCGTGCAGGTCCTTTTCGGCCTGGCGGAAGAAGCCGATGCGGCCCGGCGCCGCCTCTGAGCTAGGAAAAACTGCGCGTAACGGAGGATTCGATCTATCACGATGTGGCGTGCGAGTGGTCGATGATTTTCGAATCATTTCGCCGCGGAGCAAGGCGACCTAAGGCCGCCTTGC
>QHYO01000557.1 GCA_003224135.1 Acidobacteriota bacterium
AATTTCTTTTTCGCCGTCGCCCTTCACTTTTTTGTAGAAGCCTTGGCCGGTTTTGTCGCCCAGCCAGCCGCGTCTCGTCATTTCCTCCACGAGCACCGGCACTTTGTAACGTTCGCGCGACTCGTCGTTCGGCGCAGTTTCGTAAATATTCTTGACGACGTGAACCAGCACGTCGAGTCCAACGATATCCGCCGTGCGGAAGGTCGCGGATTTCGGCCATCCCACAGCGGGCCCGGTACATGCATCCACTTCTTCGACCGTCATCCCAAGCTCGCTCATCAATCGCAGCGCATTCAACATGGAAAAAGTCCCTATGCGGTTCGCAATGAAGTTCGGCGTATCCTTCGCCACCACCACGCCCTTCCCGAGCCGCCGGTCGCAAAAATCCTGCAGCGTTTCAACGACCGCCGGCAAAGTCTTCGGCCCGGGAATAATTTCCACCAACTTTAGGTATCGCGGCGGGTTAAAGAAGTGAGTGCCGGCCCAGTGTTCCTGGAATTCATCCGGTAATCCTTCAGCGATCAGGTGCACTGGCAGGCCAGAGGTGTTCGTCGTGACAATCGCTCCGGGCTTTCGAAATTGCGCAACGCGCGACAGCAGGTTGCGCTTGATTTCAAGATTTTCTGCTACCACTTCGATAATCCAGTCCGCTTCCGCGCAGCGCGGCAAATCGTCCTCAAAATTTCCAATCGAGATTTTTTCCGCCAGCGCCGCGCTGAAGAATGCGGCAGGACGCGATTTTTTCGCCGCTTCAAGACCGTTCCGCGCAAAGCGGTCCCTTTCCGATGTCGACGCGCCTGGTTTCAGGTCCGGCGGAACCATATCCAGCAACACGCACGGCAGACCTGCGTTCGCGAAGTGCGCGGCAATGCGGGCGCCCATCGTTCCGGCGCCTAATACCACTGCTTTTTGTATGGGAAGCTTCATCGAAGCCCTTCGATTACGATATGAACGCTCGGACAGGTTACAAAACCGGCAAAGCGCGGTCAAACCGTGCACACCGCGCGGCTCGTAGCTTAAAATGGGAACAGCATGCTGGACAGCAAAGTAAGTGACGCTCTTGAATGGTTGCGCATCGCGAATGAAAAATTTCGCGAGTTTGCCCATGGCGACGGCGTTGACCGGGCAGCTCGCCCTAAGATTGGTCTGGCGCTCGCCGGTGGATTTGCGCGTGGCATCGCGCATATCGGCGTGTTGCGGGCCTTTCGTGATGCTGGCATTCCGATCGATTGCGTTGCAGGGACCAGCGTTGGTGCGCTGATCGGCGCGGGTTTCTGCGCCGGCGTTCCACTGGAAAAAATGCAAGAGATCGGCCAGCTGACGAACTTCACCGACTTTGGCCGCTGGACCCCTTCCTGGCTCGGACTCGCAACCAACCAGCGTCTGGAAAAGTATCTTGCGCGCCTTACACCTGCAACAACCTTCGCTGAATTAAAAACGCCGCTGGCTATCAGCGCCACCGACATCAACGCGGGCGTCACCGTCTATTATTTAAATGGCGCGATTGCCACTCCGTTGCGCGCTTCCTGCGCCTATCCTGGATTGTTTGTACCCATTCAGTACGAGGGCCGCACTCTTGTCGACGGTTTTTTAACTTCGCCAGTCCCAGTCGAAGGCGCGCTTATCCTCGGTGCGGACAT
>QHYO01000079.1 GCA_003224135.1 Acidobacteriota bacterium
TGATTTTTTCGACAAGCGGCGCTTCGGCGCGGCAGTATCCGCACCAGGTCGTCCAGAACTCGAGCAGGACTACTTTGCCTTTGATGGAAGCGTTGGAGAAGGATTCGCCGGAGGTAGACTTGGCGTTGAAACGTGGGGCAGGTTCCTTTGTTTTGGTATTGGCGTCGAGGTTGGCGCAGACGCAGAGACAGAGGGCGAAAAGTGCGGAGGCCAAGAGATTGCGCACGAGGTTGGATGCCGTGTGCATGGCGGGAATATAGCACAAAATCGACAGTCGGGATTAAGTGATGGATTGGTATCGGGTGAGATGGGGCTCGACCCGATGACGCCCACTACCAAGGACAAAAGCGCAGGGCTGTGCCTTCCGCTCTAAATTACGAGGCGGCTTTGCGTTCGGGTGGATGGTATTCGCCGGGGACGGCGCGCATGGCGATGGCAAGGCGGTTCCACGAATTAATGGTGGCGATGGCATAGGTCAGGTCGACGAGCTCGTTTTCGGAGAATTCCTGGCGCGTCTCTTGGTAGAGTTCATCGGGCGCGTGGTTTTGGGAAATGAGGGTCAGGGCTTCAGTCCAGGCCAGGGCGGCGCGTTCGCGCGGAGTGAAGAATGGCGTTTCGCGCCAGGCATTGAGCGCGTAAAGACGCATCTCCGTATCGCCGGCGGCGCGAGCGTCTTTCGAATGCATATCGATGCAATAGGCGCAGCCGTTGATTTGCGAGGCGCGCAGTTTGATCAGATGAAGCAACTTCTCATCGAGACCGCTGGCCTTCAGGTGTTTTTCAAGCGCGTACATCGCGTGCAGCGCATTTGGGGAATATTTGTTGTAAGCAATGCGAGGTTCCATGAGTCGACGTCTCCCTTCGTCTGGACATTCCACCGGATATGGATGAAAGTTAGGTGGCGATGGATACGAAACAATTTATCGAAACGGGTCGTTGAAAAGGGCTATTGGCCGGACACGGAAGCGACCGTTGACGAGGGCGTCGAGACTGGAGAGTCTGACGCGGCAGCCTGGCCGGGAGCGAAGTAGCCGTTGCGGGTACGCGCGCTGAGCTTTCCGCGGCCGCGCGGCGGAATGATGTCAACCTGCACTGTGCGGAAGGTGCCGTCTTTCTTGGTGTTCGTCGGGTAGTAGCCGAGGGTGTACTGGTTGCGAATGTCGCGGGCCACCTGATCGCAAATGTTGTGAACATCGTCCACATTTTCCGGGAAGTAGGAGATGCCGCCGGACGCCGCGGAAATATCTTTCAAGGCGCGCATGGCTTTCTTTCTGTTCTTCTTATCCTCGTCGCTAAACAGGCCGATGGTGTAAATCACGACGTTGGACTTCTGAATTTCACGGAGCGTTTTTTCAAGCGAGTTGCGGCTGACGTTGTCCTCACCGTCGGTGACGACGAGTAAAATCTTTTTGTCCTTGCGGCCCTTTCTGAGGTGATCCATTGAGCCGATGACTGCGTCGTAGAGTGCCGTACTGCCGCGGGCGTCGATGCGCTCGAGAGCTTCCTTGAGTTCAGGGATGCTGCTGGTGAAATCCTTGTCGAGATCGAGGTAGTAGTCGTCATTGAAATTGACGACGAACGATTCGTCCTGCGGGTTAGAGGCCTGGACGAGAGTGAGAGCAGCTTCGTTAACGCGAGGGCGTTTGTCACGCATGGAGCCGCTATTGTCAATCACAAGACCCATGCTGACGGGAACATCTTCGCGCTTGAAGACGGAAAGCTTTTGTTCGGCCTTGTCTTCGAAGACGCGGAAATTTTCTCCCTTCAGGCCGTCGACGAACTTGCCGCGGTCGTCGAGGACAGTGGTGTGGAGAACGACGAGGCTGACATCGACCTTGATGCTGCCGCCCTGGCGATTGGCATCCTGATTCGGAGGAAGTGGCTGCGAGTTGGGAACCGCGATGGGGTTGTCTTGTGCCGAGGCAGAAGGAAGGAACAACGAAGCGGAGAAAAGCACTGGCAAGATTGCCTGTGCCGCTAAGACAAGAAACTTGTTGTGGCTAGTGGCTTGGGGCGTAGTAGCCGGTTTTTGAGTACACGCTGAGGGGCGGGAGGCCCTTGGGGGCGCGAAGCTTGATTTTGATTTTGCGCCAGCGGGCGTCATGTGCTTTGTTACTTGGATGGTATCCCAGTACATATTGATTACGCAGCTCCATGCCAATTTTTGTGGCGATATCCGGGAGATCCTCGAGCCGCTCGACTGAAAAAACGCGCCCGCCCGTCAAATCGGTGACATCGGTGAGGAGCGACGGCCCGTTGAGCTCTTCCGGTGTACGACCGCGATTCCCAAGCGGATCAAATATTCCAATGGCATAAAGCTGGGTATCTGCTTCCTTCACCAGCCGCTTGATATCGCTTTCGTTGTACCTACTATGATTATCTCCTCCGTCGGATAGGATGAGCAAGGCACGTTTGGCGTTGTGTGCACCCCTCATCTGGCTAAGACCAAGATAGATCGCGTCGAGAAGCGCCGTGCGGCCTTTCGGGCTGGTTGCCAGCATGCGGTTCTGAAGTTCTTCGACGCTGTTGGTAAAGGTGCTGGTGAGTTCGGCGTGTTCGTTGAAGCTCACCATGAAAAATTCGTCAGCAGGATTGGCGGTCTTGAAAAATTGAATGGCGGCATCGCGGGCTTTGGCGACTTTGTTGGACATGCTGCCGCTAAGATCAAAAATTACGCCGATGGAAATCGGAACGTCCTCGGAAGAAAAGCTGACGACTTCTTGTTCGGTGTTGTCTTCAAAAACGCGAAAATTATCAGGCTCCAATCCGGTGACCAGGCGGTTGTACGGGTCGGTGACAGTGACGTTCACGAGAGCGACGTCCACATCGGCGTGCAGCATCTTGCCCGGCTTGATTTTCAGGCCAGGAGTATCGTGCCGAACGTCGTCTTTCGTGGTCGGGCGGAGAGAGGTTGGCTCAGCGGAACTGGGGTCGAACGGCTTTTCAGGCACTCCCACTTCGGGCTGATTATTGCTACCGGAGCCGGATTGAGCGGAGGCGGGCGAAACGTAGAAAAGAAGAACGAACGAACATGCGGCAACCAGAACAAGCGGGCGGAAACTAGGACCGAAACCTGGAACCTCGCGCTTCACGGCTCCCCCATCGTCCCGGCAAGCTGGAACGGCCGCGCGGAATGGACTGAACGGATTCTACCACTGGAAAATCGCAAGACAAGTTAAAAGAATGTCTCTTGGCGGGAATAAAGGAATGTTCGAGCCGAGGTAAGGTGTTCGCGGGATGAAGGCAGCGAAAATCGGTCGTGATAGCATGCCATCTGGTTGAGGTGCGCGCGACCGGCCGCAAAGGTGGTGCGAAAGTGGGCTCCAAATTGGATATGTCAAAGGTTGTGATCGTAATACCGGCACGGTACGGGTCGACCAGATTGCCTGGCAAGCCGCTGCTTTCCTTGGCGGGGAAAACAATGATTCAGCGCGTGTTTGAGCGGGCAAAACAGGCGAAGACGGCCGGGCGGGTAATTGTTGCGACGGATGATGAACGGATCGTCAAAGCGGTGGAGAGCTTTGGTGGCGAAGCGAGGATCACTCGTACCGAGCACCGTACTGGAACGGAGCGAATTGCCGAAGTTGCGGCGCACACGGATGGCGAGGTGTTCGTCAACGTCCAGGGAGATGAGCCTTTGCTCGATCCAGCAGCGGTCGATACGGCGGTGAATTCCCTGCTGGAGGAGCCGGCGGCGGCGATTGCGACGGTGGCGGTACTGATTCGAACACCGGGGGACATCATGGACCCCAACGTGGTGAAAACGGTCCTGGATTTTGAAGACAACGCGCTTTATTTTTCGCGGGCGCCGCTTCCCTGGGTGCGGGACTCCGCGGCGAAAACGCATGCGAGGCATTTGAAGCATTTGGGGCTGTATGTATTTCAGCGCGATGCGCTGCTGGAGTTTCCGACGCTGCCGCAAGGCGAACTGGAGCGAATCGAGCAGCTGGAGCAACTGCGTTGGCTCGAAAACGGGTGGAAGATTCGGGTGGCAGAGGTGGAGCACGATGCCGTAAGCGTCGATGTGCCGGAAGATATCGCGAAAGTGGAGAGTTTGCTGGGCAAGACATGAGCAGACCGTTCGGATTATCCAAAATCACACAAAACAGAAATAAGTTGGCTCGACCCTCTTCCCTTGCGCATCTAACAGCGCAAGCGGCCTCGTCAAAATAATCCAATCGAAACACATGAGGCAAGCTCTCCTATGGACAATACAAAGGAGTGTTGCTATCTTCTATGGAATGCCCAAAGGAGAGAGAGGAATGGCGGCCAAAAAATCGGAGGTTTTGCAGGGCACGCTAGACCTGATGGTCCTGAAAACGCTTCACGGCTTGGGACCTCTGCATGGTTTTGGGATCGCCCGGCGCATCGAGCAGCTCAGCGAAAACGTGCTGCAAATGAATGAAGGCACGGTTTACACCTCCCTGCTGCGATTGCAACAACGTGGAGGGATCACCGCGAGATGGGGCGTCTCAGAGAGAACAATCGCAAAGCAAAGTTCTACTCCATCACTAAGCGCGGGCTGAAACAGTTGGTACGTGAGACAGCAGCCTGGGAGCGGATCGCGGGCGTGATCGGTCGCGTGCTGAAGATTGCCGAAGGTGGCTGAAGCCATGGTTACATGGATGAAAGTGCTGTTTTCCCGGATTCGAGGATGGATCGGCGCGCGCAAGATGGATGAGGAATTCGCGCAGGAGCTTGCTGATCATTTTGAATTGCTTACGACTGAATACATTCTCCGCGGAATGGCTCCGGAACAAGCACGGCGATCCGCTCGCATGCAAATGGGGGGAGCAGCACAAATTCGCGACGAACACCGGAAGACTGCAGGGTTGCCCGGGGCCGAAAACCTGATTCAGGACGTGCGGTACGCATTGCGAACGCTAGCAAAGAAACCCGCATTCACGGTGGTGTGCATTTTGACGTTGGGGTTGGGCATCGGTGCTAACACCGCGATCTTCAGCGTAGTTAATGGCGTTCTTCTCCGACCCCTGCCATATCCCAAAAGTAACCGCCTGTTGCAGATTCAAGAGAATCATCCCGGAGGAAGTAACGCAAACTTCACGTACGCAAGCTATCTAAACCTTGAGCAGCGGTCGAAATCGCTCGAAAACATTTCGGCGTTCCGGCCGTGGAGCTTCAATTTGACCGGTGAAAGCGAACCACAACAAATCACGGGAGCGCTGGTTTCCGGAAACTTTTTTGCGGCTCTCGGAACGGAAGCATTGCTTGGAAGAACGATCAATACACAAGACAATCAGCCCGGTGGAGACAATCACGTTGTTATTTTGAGCTTTGCTCTGTGGCAGAGCTCTTTCGGATTGGATCCCGGAATTTTGCGCCGCGTGCTGCATGTGAGTGCGGAGGAATATCGGGTCATTGGTGTGATGCCGAAGGGGTTTGATTATCCAGACCACTCCCGGCTCTGGTGCCCGCTGGTGCCGGAAGGAGGGCTGCACGATAACCGCCGTGCTCATCTACTGACGGTCATCGCCGATATGCGGTCTGGTAAGCCGATTGGCAGTGCGCAAGGAGAGATGGCGGCGATTGCCCAACAAATCGAGACGCAAAATCCCGGGGTTGATCCAGACATGGTGATCACGGCAGTGTCGCTGCACAAAAGTCTCGTTGCCCCGGTGCAACCCGCGCTGCTGATATTGACGTGTGCCGTGGTGCTTCTCTTGCTGCTAGCATGTGCGAACGTGGGAAATATGCTTCTTGCGCAAGCAGAAGCACGCCACAAGGAATTTGCAATTCGCATTGCCGTCGGAGCAGGGCAGCGGCGACTTCTACAGCAACTACTTACGGAGAGCCTGGTACTGTCGGCGCTGGGAGGCGCACTCGGCCTTGGAATAGCCTCTCAGAGCCTACATTTCATCGCGACATTGCATGCAGATCAGATGCCGAGATTCGGAGAAATCAGTATGGATTGGCGCGTTCTCGGGTTCACACTGCTGGTTTCAGCTTTCAGTGGACTCTTGTTCGGCCTCGGTCCGGCGATCGCCGCAACTGGAGCCGATGTAAACATCTCGCTCAAAGAAGCCGTCGGGAGTGTGATGAGGCCGGAGGGTAGTGGCGCTCGCCGCGCGCTTGTGATCGCACAATTCGCCTTTGCAGTCATACTTCTGGTTGGAGCGGGCCTAGTAGGCAACAGCTTCGTTCGCTTGTTGAAGGTGAATCCCGGTTTCCATTCGGACGGCGTTGCGGCGATCAAACTATTTCTCTCGCCGGTCGAATATCCGGAGGGGGATCCGAAAGGTACCGTGCTTCTGCGTCAGGTGCTGGAAAGCGTCCGTAGTGTTCCAGGTTTGATATCGGTCGGGCTGGTGAATGCACTACCAATCACAGGCGGTCCGGAAACGGATTTCGTCATTCAAGAACGGCCTGCTCCACCCCCTAGCAATGAGCCTTCGGCTGCCATTCGTGTGGCAGATTCCGAGTATTTTCACACCATGGGCATTCCACTGCTTGCGGGCCGTGAATTCACTGAACGCGATAACGCGAGTGCCAGTCGAGTGATGGTAGTCAATCAAACGATGGCCCGCCAGTATTGGCCACATGAAGATCCGATCGGCCAGCGCGTCACCATGAAAGATTGGGGACCACCGCTGACCGGCGAGATTGTGGGAATTGTTGGCGATGTCAAGACCGACGGTTTAGACACCAACGCCGAACCGATGATCTATTGGCCGTATGCTCAATTCCCGCAACTCTTCAACACGATCGTGATCCGCAGTGAGGACGACCCGTTACGACAACTTCCGGCAGTGAAAAACGCCATCTGGGCAGTCGCCAAAAATCAACCAATCTCCGAAATTGCAACGATGGACCAGATACTGGCTGACTCCCTCGCGCGCCGCCGCTTATATATGGCGCTACTGGCCGTTTTTTCCGCAGCTGCTCTGCTTCTCGCTGCAGTCGGGGTTTACGGCATGCTTTCTTATAGCGTGAATCGACGAACGCACGAAATGGGCATCCGTCTGGCGATCGGCGCTGAGCGAGGAGATGTTTTGTGGCTGGTGTTAGGACAAGGCATAACGATGGCGCTGGCAGGAATTGCAGTAGGGGTCGCAGCGGCGCTCGTACTCACACGATTGATGTCCAGTCTTCTCTTCGGGGTAAGCGCAAGCGACCCCATAACGTTCGCGGGAGTGGCGCTACTGATTCTGCTGGTGGCTCTAGTCGCCAGCTATGTCCCTGCGCGACGTGCGACGCGGGTCGACCCGATGGTGGCGCTCCGCTACGGATAGAGGCAAATCGTTCAAGCTCTACGCCGCGGTTAGCGTTTCTCAAACAAGATTACGGGGCCTGGAGGGTGATTGTGCCGGAGATGACACGGTTGCTGTCGGTGCCGGCTACGAACATGGTCTGAGAATTGACGATATAAGGCACGAAGTTAAGCGTGGACGCTGGGGCTGTGTTCAATTTAAGCGAAAGCGCGTTACGCGTTCCGGTGCTGGTCGTGCCATCGCCACCGACGGTGAGGCCGTTGCCGGAGACGACGATGCTTGTGAACAAACCTTGATTTGAGCTGAATTCGGTGAAGTCCACGGCGCCAGAGACGTTGCTGGACGAACTGCTGCTCAGGGTAATGTGGCCAACATAGTCTTCTTCTGCGCTGACGAGCGTGGAGCTATTCCTGCTCACGCCGGCGAAGCCGAATCCGTAGTCGCCTGCGAGGCTGGTGTTGGAAAAAGGCGCACCGATTTGCAGCGCCAACGAGCCATCGGCAACGTTGTTCTGGCTGACGTCCTGAATAACGCCGCCGCTCGACGAACTCAAATACATGACGAATTGATATGTGCCGAGTTTGGAGTCGGTGAAAGTGACGGTGCCACGGCCGGTGCCCGGAAAATTGGTGTCGATCGCGTAGCTGGTGGCAGACAGTGAACCATTCGGGACTTTGGCGACGGTGCCGGTGTCGTTGGTATCGGCGAAGATGCTGCCGAGGCCTCCGTTGCCATCGGCGGTGAAGCGGCCGATCCGCGTAATCGCACCTCCGGAGCCACTTCCGCTTAACAAGAAGGCGAAGTTGCCGTTGAAATTGGTATTGGTGGTGGGAACGCTGGATTGCGCGAACGCGTCTCCGAGCGTGAGGGCGTTGGAGTTGATCTCAATCATGCGGGCACGTGTGCCGTTGACGATGTAGAAGGCATATTGAAAGTTGGTGCCGTTGGCGGTAAAGCTGACAGTGCCACGCCCGAAGGATGTGCCATTCGTCGCATCCAACTGATAGCTGGCACTGGTGAATGGAGCAGCGCTCACGAGGACGGCATTGTCATTCTCGTCGAGAAGACCGCTGGTGATGCTATTGCTGCCGTTGGAAACGAATTGTCCGACGATGGAGTCTGGAACGCCGAACGGATTGTTGACCGTGGCATTACTAAAATCGAGTCCGCTGAAATCGAAAACGTATTTGCCGCTGAGACCTGCGACTGTGAAGGAATTTGGATCTTGCAGAATAAAGGTGCCACTGGCTGTGGCGACGAGGCTGGGATCGGTCTGAACGATGATGCCTTGTGACGGCGAGAGCATCGCGATACTGAAAGAGAGTGTGCCAGTGTCGTTGGTGAGATTGATGGTCCCGCGCCCGTCGGCGCGAATGGAATAGGTGCTGACGGTATAGGGTATCGTCTGCTGGCCATTTTGCGGAGTGTTTACATCCTCGATGCCGCCGGAGATTCCGCCGTTTCCGTCCGCGCTGAAGGAGCCGACCCGAGCAAAGAACTCCCCTGTGGCTGCGTCCGTGCCACTCATGGAAAAGGCATAATGACCTTTGAGGCTGGAATTCGAAAAGCCACCGGTTGGAGGAGGAGGGATTGGGACGGAGCCGCTGCCACCGCAGGCGACGGTGAAAATTGCGACGCACAGTGTGACGATGAGCGCCAGGCGGTTCATCGTGCACCGCCCTTCTGATCGGCCTGAGCACTTGCTCGCTGGGCTTTGTTGGCGCGAACCCCAGCAGGGGAAAGCGGGAGACCATGATTTGAGCGAACAGCGACGAGTTGAGTGCCGACCTGCACGAGGCGGGCAAAGAAGACAGGGTTTTGACCTGCCGTCCCCATCTGTCCCGGGCCCATCTGCCCGACGACGCGAGCGTTGGTTCCCTGCGCGAGGGTGAGCTTGGCGAGGTGTAAAAGACGCGCGTCTCCCAAGTGAACATCCACGTTACCGGATGCCGTCTGAAGCAAAACATGAGCGCCGATGGGCGGCGTCTGTGAATTTTCCGTGTATTTTACGACCGTGCCCTGTACAGAAACGTCCTTCGAAACATCGTACGCGCCGGCGGCTGGCTTTGCGGCGGCAGCATTCGCACCAGGACGCTGCGCAGACGCAGAACCAGCGCACACAAAAATGACGAGCACGGCTACAATCCAGTGAAATCCTAGAGACAACTTCATGAACTCACCCCATTCGCGGCCCAGAAACCCGGGCACTCAGATCTAAACCCCGAGCCAGAACGCGGGGCGGAAGGACGACGCAAACTTAGACGGCAATAACCCAGTGAAGGGTTTCCGCACGACAAGAGCAGGTGTCCGAAGCAACAGCGGCACGTAACCGGAATCGGTGCGCTTCCCAAACGAACAAACCCGCCTCGCGCAAGAAGGTTGCGCCGTAACAAATATTTAGATGCAGATGTGCAAAGAGTTGGAATTGACAGCGTGGCTCATCAAGCTCATAATTGCGTGTACGTCAATCCTGCGGCGGGCTAAAAGCCAGCACGCCTGAGAGGTAAGAAAAGTCCGGTGTGGTGAAGCGAGTCACCGCGCGGGCTACACGGATGGCGCCAAAATATATATTTGTTACCGGCGGTGTTGTTTCCTCACTTGGCAAGGGCGTAGCAGCTTCCTCCATCGGTTGTCTCCTCGAAAGTCGCGGCTTCAAAGTCAACATTCAGAAATGCGATCCTTATCTGAACGTCGATCCCGGCACGATGAGTCCGTTTCAGCACGGTGAAGTATTCGTGACGGAAGACGGCGCCGAAACCGACCTGGACCTCGGGCACTATGAAAGGTTCACGCACGCGAAGTTGACGCGGGACAACAACTGGACCACCGGTCGAATCTACGAAACCATTCTCACCAAAGAGCGGCGCGGCGATTACCTAGGTAAAACCGTGCAGGTGATTCCGCATGTCACCGACGAAATCAAAGCAATCATCAAGAAAGTCTCAACAGACGTCGACGTAGTGATTGTAGAGATTGGCGGCACCGTTGGTGATATTGAGTCGCTGCCGTTCCTTGAAGCCATCCGGCAGATGCGGCTGGAGCTCGGCGCGGAGAATACGCTATTCGTCCATGTGACGCTGGTTCCTTACATCGCGGCCGCGGGCGAACAGAAAACCAAGCCGACACAACACAGCGTGAAAGAGATGCTGGGTATTGGAATTCAGCCGGACATTCTGCTTTGCCGAAGCGATCGCCACATTCCTTCAGAGCTGAAGCGCAAGATCGCGCTGTTCTGCAACGTCGCCGAAGCGGGCGTAATTTCGATGGAAGACGTGGACACGATCTACGCGGTTCCAGCCGAGCTTGCACGCGAAGGTCTGGACGCGCAGATTTTGCGGTTGCTGAAACTCGAAGCGCGCCCACAGAATTTTCAGCCGTGGCTGGAATTGATCCAGCGGATTCATCATCCGGCGGGCGAAGCGCGGATTGCGATCGTCGGCAAATATGTGCAGCTCGAAGATGCGTACAAGAGTTTGCGCGAAGCATTGCTTCACGGTGGGCTGGCGCACAATCACAAAACGGTGATCGATTGGATTGAGTCAGAAGAAATTGATTCGTACGAGACAGCCGCAAACCGTTTGCGGGGGTACGACGGGATTTTAGTACCGGGCGGATTTGGCAAGCGCGGCATTCAGGGGATGATTTATACGATTCAGTTTGCGCGCGAGAACAAGATTCCCTTTTTTGGAATTTGCTTGGGGATGCAGTGCGCAACGATTGAATATGCCCGCAACGTCGCAGGACTGAAGCAGGCGGACAGCACGGAATTTGATCCGCAAGCCCCCTATCGCGTGATTTACAAATTGCGTGAACTGCTTGGCGTGGACGAAATGGGCGGCACAATGCGCTTGGGTGCTTGGCCCTGCAAACTGGAGCCGGGATCGTTTGCGCATAAGGCTTACGGCAAGCTCGAGATCAGTGAACGGCACCGTCATCGCTACGAATTTAATCGCGAACATGAAAAAACCTTGGTAGACGCCGGACTAAAAATTACCGGACGCACTCCAGACGAGAACTACGTAGAGATTGTGGAAGCCCCCGAGCATCCATGGTTTCTGGGGTGCCAGTTTCATCCGGAATTCAAATCAAAGCCGCTCGAGCCGCATCCATTGTTTGCGGCGTTTATTGGTGCTGCGCTGCAGCATAAGAAGGAGCGGAGCAAGCCTTCTGCTGCCGGAGTCGGCGTGGCGGCAGCGGCTGAAACGCCCCGGACGCCGGTTTTGCGCGCAGCACCCCATGCCACGGCGTAAAGCGGCCTCACATCCACCAGCACGAGCTTGCTTCCGATACACACAAGGGTTGTTGTGTTATCGTCATCCTAAATGCCTGAAAAATTGAGCCGAGACCTCAGTCTCCCGCCCCATGCGGGCGAAAATCCGCTTTTTTTAATTGCAGGGCCGTGTGTGATTGAGTCCGAAGCGCACGCACGCATGATGGCGGAGCGCATTGCTAAAATTGCCGAGGATGTAGGGGGCATGCCTTATGTGTTCAAAGCTTCTTTCGATAAGGCAAATCGTTCATCGGTAAACTCGTTTCGCGGTCCCGGATTGAAGGAAGGGCTGCGGATACTTGGCAAGATCAAATCGGACTTGAAGCTGACGATTTTGACGGACATTCATGAAGCGTCGCAGGCAGCGCCCGTGGCTGAAGTCGTGGACATTTTGCAGATTCCTGCATTTCTTGCACGGCAAACCGATTTGTTGGTTGCAGCGGGCGAGACGGGTCGCACCGTGAATATCAAGAAGCCGCAATTCGTTTCGCCGTGGGATATGAAGAACGCCGTGGAGAAAGTGGAATCCACCGGCAACCAGCAGATTATGTTAACCGAGCGCGGCGCTTCGTTTGGATATCAGAATCTCGTTGTCGATTTTCGCTCCTTCCCCATTCTGAAAAAATACGGATACCCGGTGGTCTTTGACGTTACTCACTCCGTCCAGCTTCCTGGCGGTCAGGGCCATGCAAGCGGCGGTCAGCCCGAATTCATCGAGCCGCTTGCGCGCGCCGGCGTCGCGGCAGGCGTTGACGGAATCTTTTTGGAGACGCACGACAATCCCCCCAAGGCGCTTTCCGACGGCGCGAATGCGTTGCCTCTCGATCAACTTTCTGGTTTGCTTTCGCGATTGAAGGAAATTTCGGGCCTGGTCCAGACGTGGAGAACGCTGTGATGGTCACGTTGCATCACCATTTTGTCTTCTCCGACTGGGCACAGCACTCTGCCCCTTTACAGGAACTGCGGAAGGCCGGCACGATGTTGATCGCTGGTTGCTGGTCACTGGTCGCTGGCCTATGAGCCTCGATACCGCACGGCGCGTTCTCCGCATCGAAGCGCAAGCCATTCAGGACGCCATGGCACGGCTGGATGGAACGTTTGAGCGCGCGGTCGTCTTTCTCTTTGCGTGCAAAGGACGTGTGGCGGTAACCGGCATGGGCAAATCCGGAATCGTGGCGCGGAAAATTTCCGCCACACTTTCGAGCACCGGCACACCTTCATTCTTTTTGCATCCAGCGGAAGCCTTGCACGGCGATCTGGGAATGCTGGCGGCGGGCGACGTGATTCTGGCGGTCAGCTATGGCGGCGAAACGCGCGAGATTGTTGCGCTGCTCGATGCGCTGAAGCGGATGGAAATTAAGCTGGTTGCCCTGACCGGAAATGCTAAATCCACAATCGCGCAGGCCAGCGAAATTGTTTTGGACGTGAGCGTAAACGAAGAAGCGTGTTCGCTGAACCTTGCGCCGACGGCAAGCACGACGGTGGCGATGGCCGTGGGCGACGCGCTCGCCGTGTCGCTGCTAGAGAAACGTGATTTCCGTCACGATGATTTCGCGGCGCTGCATCCGGCAGGAAGTCTGGGCAAGCGTCTCCTGCGCGTCGAAAAAGCGATGCACGCAGGAGAAAAACTGCCGAGCGTCACACCCGAAACTCCGATGGCCCAGGCATTCCATGAAATGTCCGCGAAAAAATTGGGCATGACGACGGTACTGAACGCCGATGGCACGCTGGCGGGAATTCTAACCGATGGCGATTTGCGGCGTTTGATGGAAAAGCACGGCGGCGCCGTGGTGGACATGAAGCTTGCCGACTGCATGACACGAAATCCGCAGACCATCGGCCCCGATGTACTGGCCAGCGAAGCGTTGACTCTGATGGAGAAGCGGCGAATCACTTGCGTCATCGTGATTGATGAGCAGCGGCGCGTGCTTGGTGTCGTTCACCTCCACGACCTCTGGGGCCTCCAGCTTGTATAAAGTTGGCCGCCCGGCTTAGGTTCGCGAGTCGATTGGCGATTGCGGCAGCATGGCTTTATATAATCTATATAAGCTGGAGGCCAAGGAGGGTGAAGTGCCATGCGCGTCCGGTCCGCATCCCTGGCCCGAAACACCACAAGACTGCTGGCAGTCGTCCTCATCGCAATCGCTCCGATTTCTCCCCAGGACGGCGGCCTCAGGGTCCGCGTTGACGATTACCTTGCCCCGTACGTGAAAGGAAACAACTTTCTGGGCGCGGTGCTCATCGCAAAGGGCGACCACGTCCTCGTGAGTAGCGCCTACGGCGAGTCCAGCTATGAACTCCATGCAGCAAATTCGCCGAGCACTCGTTTCCATATTGCGTCCGTCTCGAAGCCATTCACAGCAGCCGCAATCTTGATCTTGGAACAGCGTGGCATGTTGCACGTTTCCGATCCAGTGTCGCGCTTTTTGCCCGATTTTCCGAACGGACACAAAATCACGCTGCAAAACTTACTGACTCACACGTCCGGCATCCCCAACGTCAACAACTTGCCCGAGTATCAGTCGGCATCGCGATTCCCTCAGACGCCCGCTTCTCTGGTCGAGCTTTTTAAGTCAAAGCCGCCGAATTTTGAGCCTGGGACGAAATACGAGTACAGCAATTCGAACTACAACCTGCTCGCATTTGTCATCGAACACGTAAGCCATAAGTCTTACGGCGAG
>QHYO01000558.1 GCA_003224135.1 Acidobacteriota bacterium
ATTGAACGATAAGTCAGTATACGACAGGCGGAACGGTGGGCCGGGCGCGAAGCCCGAATCGCATTGCAAGCAAAATCTCAGGACTGTAAGTTTCTTAAGTGCGCCAGACGGAAAGGTGACCCCAGGTTTTCGCGGAGCTCTTTCCAGTGCTCTTCGGGGATCGACAAAAATACCTCGACAACCTTGGGATCAAACTGGGTCCCAGCGCAGCGCTTGATTTCTTCGCGAGCGTGCGACATCGGCAAGGCCTTACGATACGGCCGGTCACTGATCATCGCGTCCATACTATCTGCAATCGAAAATATCCTGGCCCCCAGCGGGATCTGCTCGCCCTTTAACCCACGTGGATAGCCTGTCCCGTCGTAAAATTCCTGATGAGCCAGCACGATTTCCGCCGCATCGCGCAAGAACGGTATGCGAATCAACATGTCATAGCCGATCTGGCAGTGCCTGCGCATGATCGCCTTCTCGGCATCGTCGAGGGGGCCGGGTTTCAGCAAGACATTGTCTGGAACGCCCATCTTGCCAATGTCATGCAGGAAAGCCGCACGCGCCAGCACCGGTAAGTAGGCGTTCGGCACCGGCACAGTCCTGGCGATTGAAATGGTGAACGCCGTCACGCGCTGGCAGTGGCCCTCGGTTTCGGCGTCCTTCAAGTCCAATGCGCTGCCTAATGCTTCGAGAGTGTCGTCGTAGGACTGTTCGAGTTGCGCCAGCGCGACGGTAAGCCTGGCCGTACGCTCTTCCACTTGCTGTTCCAGTGTGCGCTGATAATTGCGGTTCTCCGCCACCAGCCGGCGATGCTGCAATGCGCGATTCACGCCGAGATAGAGCTGGTCCTTTTCAAACGGTTTGAGGATGTAGTCGTAGGCTCCACGCCGAATCGCTTCGAGTGCCGTCGAGATATCGTGAATGGCCGTGACCATGATCACAGGCACTTCTGGATCATATTGGCGAAGCCAGTCGAGCAACTTGATGCCATCCATTTCCGGCATGATCATGTCGCTCAAAACCAAATCCGGGGTGGTACGTTTCACTTGATCCTGTGCGGCGCGGCCATTGCTAACCGCGGTACAGCGGTAGCCTTTCGACTCCAGCATCGTGGAGACAACTTCGCGGATGGCCTCTTCGTCGTCGACGACCAGAATGTTTTCGATGGTATCGGTTTGCACTTTGCTAGGCTCCCGTTCCCATTATACGAGAGGTCACACGGGCACAGGAGTACCGTTGCCCATTAAGAAAACAGCGTGTTAGCTTGACCACAGTCAAGACACCGGTGCTTCCAGCGCTTTTCTAAGGGCCCCGGTTCTCCGGCTACTGCGTTTTTACTTGGGAGGCGGCGCACCGTGCTCGAAAATCAGGGCCCCTCTGCCGTTGCCTTCTTTGAAGCAACCGCCTTTTTAATCCTGCTCGTTCTGTTTGTACTGCTGCGCAAAGACCATCCGACACGATTTCTGGCCATTTGGGTTACCGGCTGGACGCTACTCACGCTAAAGGCCGCCTTTGAATTGACGCAGGTCGCGATGTCCATTCCCCAATTGCGCCTGGCGCGCGTGATACTCCTGGTCATCGTGAACTTTATCTTCCTGAGAGCAGTGATTTGCTATGTCGGGAAGGCACGAACGGCCTATTCATTTCTTTGGTCTGGCTCATTCGTGCTGGTTGTTCTGGTCTATTTTGTTGAGTCGCGGTTTGTCGTCGGCGCCGCACACATTCATTGGGTTACCTCGACGATCCTTGCCTGTACAAGCCTGTCGGCGGGTTGGTTTCTTTGGAACTCCACGAGGGGCACCAAGGGCCACGGTGCCCGGTTGCTAGCGGGCCTTTTTTTACTTCTCGGTTTACACGGTATTGACCGCCCACTGTGGTCGGAGAGCCCGCTCTTTCTTCTTCGGCTGGCTTTTGACCATTTGCTCGCCGTGTCGCTAGGTATTGCCATGGTGGTGCTCGTACTGGAAAGGGCTCGCGCTCGCACCGACGAGTTAAATGACAAGCTTCGCCGTCTGAGTCTGCTTACCGCTTCGAGCACCCAGACCCTTTCGGTTCGCGAAGTCTTGGATCTCGTGCTCGTTAACGTCGTTGGCAGTCTTGGGGTTTCTCACGGAATCGTGCGGCTGCTCGAAGGAGAAGGAAGCTCGGCGAAACTTGTGGTGCGCGCAGCAGTGGGCTTCGACGAAGCATATCTTGCGAAGGAAAAAGAGATTCCGGCGAGCGAGTCCTGGGCTCAGAGAGTCCTCAAAGAAGAATTCGCGACGATGAACGTTGCCAACGAAACCGACAAACAGGAACGCGATCGAATGCTGGCTACCGGTGTGAAAACGATTGTTTCCCTGGTTCTGCGCGGGAAAGATGCACCACTGGGAATTTTCGCGGTCGGATCCGGACACGATTCGAAACTTCAGGACGACGAAGTCGATTACCTAAAGAATATCGCCAACTTGCTGGGCCTCACCGTGCAGAACGTGCTGCTCTTTGAACAAGTCGACAAAGTCCAGCGGCAATGGGCTTATACATTTGACTCCATCGGCGACCCGATCTTCGTTCACGACAGGGAAGGCCGTATGCTGCGCATCAACCAGCGCATGCTCCATCTCGCCGGGCGCGAAAACAAGTCCTGGGTCGGGCGCTCCGTGTTGGAATTATTTCCGCAGAAGAACGCGGAGTACGAACAATGTCCCTATTGCGAGGGCGTGGCGGGTGAAGGAGACGATCCCGATCCCTGGCTGCCCGGCTATTTTCTGGCGTCGAACTCGGTGTTCGCAGATCCTGCGGGCCGCCAGATGGGCACCGTGCACGTCTTGAAGGACATTTCGGATCGCAAACGGGCGGAAGAAAAATACCGCACACTCGTTTCGAACGTTCAGGAAGGCGTGTTCATCACGACTCCGCAAGGACACTTTCTGGACTTCAACGACGCTTTCTTGCGCATTGCCGGCTATTCCACGCGCGAAGAGCTGGTGAAAAGTGATACGGCGGCCCTTTACGCAAACCCGGCGGATCGCGAACGGCTCAAGAAATTGCTCTTTGATCATGGGTCAGTCTCGGACTTCGAGTTCGATATCCTGCGAAAAGACGGCGAAATTCGCACGGTGACGGAATCCTCGAACGCGGTCCGCGACGTTTCCGGGAACGTTACGGCCTACCAAGGATTCCTCCTCGACATTACGGAGCGAAAACGCGCTGAACATGAAATCCGCCGTCGAAATCGCGAGTTGATGGTGCTTAATTCCATCGCGAACACGCTTACTGAATCCCTGGATTTGAGTGATTCCTTGCACCGCACTCTACGGCAGTTGTCCGAGCTGTTTAGCCTGGACGCTTCTTCACTCTATCTTTTCGATTCGAGCAACGAAGTTCTGCGCAGGGTCGCGGCCGTGGGACACCGTTCCGAATTCACGCGCCACTTCCCGCCAACTAAGGTGCAGCCCGAACTTCTTCAACACATCAAAGCCGTGCATGCCACGTTTCTTTCGACCCACGGACTGCCACTTCCGCAGATGTTCAAGGACATTCAACGCCAAGAACAGATCGTCACTTCCTATGTGGTTATTCTGTGGTCGAAAGATAAAGTCATCGGCGGTCTCGTGGTCGGAAGCCGTTCGCAACGGGATTTTTCTCCCGCCGACGTCAATTTGCTGATTGCGGTTGGCAGCCAGATTTCGAGCGCGATTGAAAGAACACTACTGTATGACCAGACGCGCCAGGCCTATGACGATCTTCGCCGCACGCAAGAGCAGTTGCTGCACAGCGAAAAAATGGCCGCGGTGGGCCAGTTGATTTCTGGCGTCGCGCATGAGCTGAACAATCCGCTCACCGCAATTCTCGGTTACAGCCAGTTGCTGACCTCATGCGGGCAAGTGGGCCAGCAGGGTCTCGAATACAGCGAAAAACTCTACAAGCAGGCGCAGCGGACACACCGCATCGTACAGAATCTTTTGAGTTTTGCGCGGCAACATAAGCCGGAACGTGTTCCGGTTCGTTTGAATCAGGTCTTGGAAGACACTCTGGCCTTGCGCGATTATGACCTCCGTATGAGTAACATTCGGCTGCACCTGGATTTGGCTGAAGACTTGCCGCTCGCTGCTGCCGATCCTCACCAATTGCAGCAGGTTTTTCTGAATCTCGTGAACAATGCTGTCGATGCGATACTTGAGGGTTCCGCGCAGGGAGATTTGTGGGTCCGGACGGCCAAGGAAGCCGATAAATTTGTCGTCGAGTTTGTGGACAGCGGGCCCGGCGTGAAGGACCCGTCAAAGGTCTTCGATCCGTTTTATACGACCAAACCGGTAGGGAAAGGCACCGGCCTCGGCCTAAGCATTTGTTACGGGATCATCTCGGAGCACGGCGGACAGATTCGTGTCTCGAACGTTCCGCCACGCGGCGCTTGCTTCACGATAGAACTTCCTTGCATGGCCATTGCCGCAACCCATGAATCTCAAAATGGTGAATCGATGGTTCCCATGGCCGGCACTACCTCGCAGTAAGACGAGATCTTTTGCCGCGGGGCAAACGTAAATCTAACCCCGGCATTGTTACCGTTCCGATTGAAGGGCCAATTCCGCCGCAAGTGCCGCTCGTTCGCCCAGGCGTGCCAGCGTCTCTTCCATTTGCATCGCCAGTGACGTCACCATCTGTCCCAGCGTAAGGATTTGAGGTTGTGCAACAGTGCCCATATGCAAGCGAAGCTTTATCGCGTAAAAGCGCATGCGGAAAACCACGGAGAGCCGCAGCCTTTCGTATTCGTGCGAACCTGATACTTCGGGAGACAGAACGGCGACAATACGCGCCACACGCAACGACTGCTCAAAATCCCGCCGAATGGCGGCAAGGTACAGCAGCGTCACCTGTCTGCGTTCGCGACGAAGCCTGTCGGCCAGGCGTTGACCACCCTTTTGCGCGGCATACTGGGGATCAGCTCTGTCCATCGCTTGGCGAATTTGCGCCATATTTCGAAGGTGGCGCGGCGCGTTTTCAAACGCCGCCAGGCCTGGCTCATTGGTCCGCCGGTGGCTCGCTCCTCGCAGTGCCCAGAAAAGCAAACCCGTCAGACCGAGCGCCGAGATGACTGCGATGATGAAGAATCCGACACTCATGATTTCGGCGACTCCAGTTTCCATAGTTGCGTCAGATGTTCGTTCAACTCCGCGAGCTGCCGGTTTACCTGAGGAATCAAACTGGCATACACCATTGAGGGTCGCAGCGTCGGCTCCGGGACTGTCTCCACACTTGACTTTCGGAATGCCCAGATCCAGATCAACAAAATTCCTGCAAATGCGCCCATCGAAGCATGATTCCAGGCATCTCCGTAGCGTCTTGCGAACTGT
>QHYO01000080.1 GCA_003224135.1 Acidobacteriota bacterium
GCCGTCTGCTTGGAGCGACAAAGCCATTCCTCGGGGAGATGGTTCACACCGTTCGCGAGCTGATGGGCGGCGCTTATCCGGAACTTCTGGAACCTTCAGCCTCTCGCGTGCCAGAGATCGTTCTTTCTGAAGAAAAACGGTTTGGCCAAACACTGGACGTTGGTTTGCGAAAATTGGAAGAAGAGTTTCAGCGGTTGGGATCAACCCAAAAAGTGGAAGCCGGCAGAGTCATGGGCGTTTTCCAGGGCGAGGATGCTTTCAAGCTATATGACACTTACGGACTGCCGCTTGACTTTATGCTCGATGCTTCCCGAGATATGGGAATTCGTTTTGACCAAACCGGCTTCGAGAAGGCGATGCAGGAGCAGCGCACCAGGGCGCGGGCTTCGTGGAAAGGCACGCACAAAGAGTCCGCAAATCCGGCATTCACGAAGTTGGCGGAGACGTTTAAGACAGAGCCGGGATTTTATTTTGGGACTTGCGCAAAGGATTGCCGTATCGAAGCGATCATCGTCAAGGCCGGTGCGGTCAGTCAATTAAAAACCGGCGAATCGGGCGAAGTGGTTTTGGATCGCACAGCGATTTACGCGGAATCCGGCGGACAGATTTCGGATACCGGCGCGTTCTACGACAGCTCTGAATCGCAAGTGCTCGCGGAAGTTTCCGGCGCCTACTATCCGGTCGCGGGCCTTGTGGCGCATCGCGTGACGGCGAAAGAAGCGCTGCGCATTGGAGATCGCGTGACGGTGATTGCCGACGCGGAGCGCCGCAGCCGCGTGATGCGCAATCACACTGGGACGCACCTAGTGCATGCCGCGCTGCGAAATATTCTTGGTCCGCATGTGAAGCAGGCTGGATCGCTCAACGCGCCGGACCGGTTGCGGTTCGACTTTTCGCATTTCGCTCCCGTGGATGCCGAGGAATTGCGCGACATCGAGCAGCAGGTGAACGAAGAAGTCCGGCTGAACACGGAACTCGAAACAAACGTGACATCACTCGATGAGGCTCTGGCTTCCGGCGCGCTGGCGTTTTTCGGCGACAAATATCCAGAGCACAACGTGCGCGTGGTGACGATTCCCGATCCACACGCGCCACGCGGCTTTTACTCAAAAGAATTGTGCGGCGGCACGCACGTCAAACGTGTCGGCGACATCGGCGTCGTCAAGATTGTCAGCGAAGAGTCCGTCGCTGCTGGGGTTCGCCGCATCGAGGCGGTCACCGGCATTGGCGCTCTTGACCATTTCCAACAGCAAGCGAACGTTCTGGCGTCAGTCGCAAAGCAGCTCAACGTCGGTGAAGACGCCGTACTCGCCGCGGTCGAGAAACTAACACTAACCACGCGGCAGCTCGAAAAACAGCTGGCTGACCAACGCCGCAAGGGCGCGCTGAACCAGCTCGATGAGCTCGTCGCCAAGGCTCAAACCATCAAAGGTACCAAGGTGGTGGTCGGCCAGGTCGAAGGGCTCGACCGCGACGCCATCCGGCAGCTCGTGGACAGCCTGCGCCAGAAGCTTGGAAGCGGCGTGGTAGTCCTCGGGCAGGCTGAGAATGGCAAAGTGTCCCTGATCGCCGGGGTGACCAAGGACCTGACCGCTAAAGTCCATGCGGGCAAGGTGATACAGACGCTAGCCAAGCAGGTAGGGGGTACTGGAGGTGGACGGCCCGATTTGGCCGAGGCTGGCGGAAAAGACACAACTGCCCTAAATAGTACCTTAGGGGGAGTGCCAGCCCTACTGGAGCCACTGCTATAATCCCGCCAGATTCGCGATCCCCGCAGGGTCGTAATCCGCGTGGTCTAAACCCGACCAACGCAGCGCCAAAACTGGACGACTGTCTGTCGGCCGCCCAATCGTCTTAAATCGCGGGCGCCGTCAAAGAGCCAAGTCGCCCGTTTGCAATAGAGTACAAGCAACAAACGCCTTCCCCTAAAGGTGATGGGTAAACGAAGCTACAACCCGGCCCGCTTCGCAATCATGGTATTTCTGTTCTGTGCTGCCCTCTTATTTGCACCGGGCGCGCAGGCGCAGATTGCCAAGGTTCCCAACGACGACGGCCGAATACTCTTTGTGAACGCGGAGCCGCCGCCTCGTTTGCACCTAACACCGCGCCGAGCCGCATCTATCTATTTGCCACCGGAAACGTCATTTACGGGCAAGAATCGCCCCGGCATGAACCTCGATCGCGACGGGGCGGAAAAGCTCGTAAGAGAAGCGGCAGAACGTCACCGCATCGATCCTGCACTGGTTCGCGCAGTGATCGAAACGGAGTCAAACTGGAATCCATCAGCGGTTTCCCGGAAGGGGGCAGTCGGGCTGATGCAGTTGATTCCGACGACCGCGCAACGCTTTGGAGTTGACGACTTGTACAGCCCGCAACAGAACGTCGATGCCGGGGTTAGATACCTCAAGACGTTGCTAGAACGCTACAATGGGAATCTGGATCTAGCCCTTGCGGCGTACAATGCGGGAGAGGGGGCTGTGGACCGTGCTCACGGCGTCCCATCGTTCCGGGAAACTCGGAACTACGTGCAGCGGGTGCAGAGTGCTTACTTTCGGCCGGGTTCGGGACGTCTGGACGGCGCGTTTGTGAATCCTCGCGCAATCCGCAAAGCAACTGACCCAGCTGGTCGGACGATTTTTACAAACGACTGAACGGCTGTAACATCGTTTTTAAGGCAAGGGCGTTTTTGGGGCGGCGGGTTGGCGAATGAATTCTAGTCAGGGACAGTTTGGTGTTTCTGGGGACGCACCGGCTGGTGTGCGTAATCGCAATCCTTTCCATCATTTCAGTCATTCTAGCGGCAATTTTTTCAGTATTTTTTTCAACAAGGGCTTCGCCCGCGTTTCGCCGGTTTTTGCTGTAGCGCTGCTGAGTCTATCGAGCGCGGTTTTATTGCCCGACAGTTTCGCTTCCAATAAATCTTCAAGCACGAATTCCCCGTCGAGTGAGAGTACGGGTAATCCGACCGCAGCGAAGCGGCAATCGGCCAGTTCGCAATTCGCGCGTGCCGAAGAACAGCGCGCGGCGTTAAGCAGCAAGCCTGCGGAAAAGCGAACGCTCGCCGATTACAAACAGGTCGTCAACACATACCGCCACGTTTACCTGATTACTCCGCACGCGAGCGAAGTGCCGGACGCGCTTGTCGCGGTTGCGGAACTCTATTCGGAAATGGGCGAACGGTTTGGACGAAGCTACTTTCAATCGGCGGTGGATACTTACCAGTTTTTGATGCGCGAATATCCGACCAGCCGATATTGCCAGGATGCCTATCTGCGTTCGGCCAAACTGCAAAAGGACCAGTTGGGAGATCTTTCCGGCGCAAGCGCGACCTACGAAGCGTTTCTGAGAAAGTATCCGCGCTCACCGCACAAACGCGAAGCGCAGGAAGCACGCGCGGAACTCGCGTTGCTGCAAAATTCCGCGCCATTGGAGGCGCCGCGAAGCGCGATTGCGAGAAGCGCCGGATCGCAAGCGGAGCGGACCGAAACTCAGAGGCGAGTGATTTCGCGCGACTTGCCGCGCGAAGCTGAGATGGAAACCGCGCGAAATGAGGTTCGCAGTGGGGCAAACGAACAAGGTTCAGCTCCGGCCGTAAATGGCCACATGCCGCGAATCCGCAAAATCAGCGCGAAGTCTTCGCAGGATTCCACGCGAGTTACGATCGAACTTGAAGCCGCGGTGCAATACGCTTCCGGCCGGATTGCCAATCCCGACCGAATTTATTTTGATCTGCATGCGGCAAGGTTAACACCGCAACTCGCGCACGGCACGATCAAGACGGACGGAACAATTCTTTCGGGGGTGCGCGTGGCGCAGAATCCTTCGGGCATTGTGCGCGTCGTGCTGGACGTAAACGGAGTAACGGACTACAGCGCTTCCCTGCTGAACAATCCGAGCCGTTTGGTGATTGATCTCTACTCGAACGGGCAGGCGGTGCAAACGGCGAAGGCGGGCGGCGGTGACCTAGATTCTGGCCGAGTGGAAGACGCGGCGGTGTCGACGGAAAAGCCGGAGGCAAAAGCGCAAACAGCCCCGACCGCTGCTGTGAAATCGGCCAAGGCGGACACAGACGATTCCGTGGACACGATGCCGCAACCGAAAAGCAAACTCGGCACAGCAAAGATTGGCAAGTCAGGCGGCAAGCGACCTGAACTGGTGCAGCCGGCTGCCGCGCCGCAACCTACGCGCGACGGGCAATCGACTTTGACGCGCACCCTCGGATTAAAAATCGGCCGCATCGTGATTGACGCGGGACACGGAGGTCACGACACCGGAACGATTGGACCAACAGGCCTGATGGAAAAAGATTTGTGCCTCGATGTGGCGCTGCGGCTGGGAAAAATCATTCAGCAGCGGCTGCCCGGCGCGGATGTGGTGTTCACGCGTTCCGATGATACGTTTATTCCGCTCGAAGAGCGTACACACATTGCGAACGAAGCGAAGGCGGACATGTTCATCTCGATTCATGCGAATTCCAGCCGCGACTCTGAGGCGCGCGGAATCGAAACGTATTATTTGAATTTGAAGGGTTCGGAGGAAGCCATGGAAGTGGCGGCGCGAGAGAATGCGACGAGCGATCAAGGCATCCACGAATTGCAGGATCTGGTCAAGCAGATTGCTCGAACGGAAAAAATCGGCGAGTCGAAAGAATTTGCCGAGGATGTACAGGATTCGCTGTCGAAAAGAGTGCAAAAAGCGGCCAGGGTGGTGAAAAACCGTGGAGTGCGCAAAGCCCCGTTTGTAGTGCTGATCGGGGCGGATATGCCCTCCATCCTGACGGAGATTTCATTCCTGAGCAATCCGGCGGACGAAAAGATGTTGAAACAGCCGGAACACCGGCAGCGCGTGGCCGAGGGTATTTACCAGGGCGTTGCCAGCTACCTGCAAAGCCTCAATAGCATGGGAGTGAACGCCACGACCAATCCGGCGCCAAAGCGCACGGCTACTTCTGCGTCCGTTGAATCCTCTCGCAACCGAAACTAGCTTTCTGGTGTCTAATAGACTTACAGGGATGAACCGCTTCGACAGACTCGGTGTACTTTGCGCTGCCGCCATGCTTTGCATGGCGGGAGTAGCGACATTCGGCCAACAAGCCGCGGTGTTGCCAAAACAATTTGCTTCATGGAACGGGACGCCAGCCGATGTTCCGGCAACCAGGCTTGCGCCGGGGCTGCAACAGGAATTGGGCGCTGGAGCGCCAGAGACATCCGATTATGCAAGCGGCGAGAAGAGAGTTCGTGCGACGCTCGGAAAGTATAAGGATCCGAGCAGCGCATATGAGGCCTATACGCTGGAGCTGCAGCCGGTGATGCAGCCTTCGGACGTCAGGAAATATTCAGCGGTCGCACCGAATCGAATTTTGATGTTGATTGGAAATTTTGTTCTGGATGTCGAACAGGCGAAAAACATTTCGACCGCGGACTTGCGTACTCTGGCTTCCGCAGTCGAGAGCCATGCGGCCAGTACTCCACTGCCGCCGATTCGTGCGTACTTGCCGGAAGACCGGCTGGTGCAAGGAACGCAGCGATATGCGCTCGGTCCGGCAGGACTCAACGCGGCGCTTGCATCGTTGAACGCAGGCAAGTTTGCGCCGCTGACGCAGGAGATCGGATTCGCGACCGGCGCGGAAGCGGTGCTGGCGAGTTATCAGGTTTCGCCAAATAAGTCGCAGAATCTGCTGATCATTGACTATCCGACCCCGCAAATTGCGGAGCAGCGTCTGCACCATATTCAGGCTGCGCTGGCTGTGAATCCAGACCTCGCGGGAACGACTGTCGAACGCAAGGCTTCGCTCTTGTCGCTGGTGTTATCGCCAGTTTCCGAGCAGGCCGCGACGAAACTGCGCGAATCGATCAACTATCAGACGCAGGTTACCTGGAACGAGCCCTCGCAAACATTGACTGATCCCCCGTGGCTGCTAGTGGTGAAGGATATCTTCGTTGGAACGCTGGCATTTTGCGGAATTGCGATTGTGCTGGGTATTGCGTTCGGCGGAGTGCGAGTGCTTACGAAGAGATTCTTTCCGGGAAAGGTGTTTGACCGCCCCGAAGATATGGAAGTTCTGCAACTGGGATTGTCGGGCAAGCGAATTGATCCGCGCGACTTTTACTGATCACTATCGCCTGCTCTTTGAAAACCATCACATGCCCTCAAAATGACGATGGCGATGTTTTTAGCGGTCCGTGAAGCCATCCCCGATTCTTGCGTCAACAGAATAATTGTAACATTTGATAGTTTTTCGAATATCTCGACGAATGTAACGAAACGTTTTTAGAAACGTCTAAGGGGTAGTCGCGGTAGTGTGCGCACTTTCTGCTGCTGCTGCCGCATTGTCGTAACATCGTTTGGTCACCGATTGACGGAGATTCAAGGTCGAATGCGCATTCCATTAAACAAAGAGCAGCTAGAATTGCGCGCGCGGCGAGCAAAGCGGGCCGGAATTGTGTGCCTGGCCGCCGCGCTGGCATCGGTTGCCGGATGCGGCCAGAAAGATTCAGCGAAAGGCGCGCCAGGGACGCCGCCGGGTGGAATGCCTGTTCAAGTGCAGATCGTTAAGAGCACGACGATACCTGACACCGCCGAATACCTCTCGGTACTGAAGTCGCGACACTCGGCAAATATCAATCCTCAGGTCGAAGGCCAAATTACGAAGATTTTTGTAAAGTCAGGCGATCACGTAAAAGCGGGACAGCCTTTGTTGCAGATCGATCCGCTGAAACAACAAGCCACAGTGAGCGGCCAGGAAGCGGCGCGCGCGGCGCAAGAGGCAAATGTACAGTTGGCGAAAGTATCTTACGAGCGAGCGAAGCGGCTTTCAGAAGCAGGCGTGATCAGCAAGGCGGAGTACGATTCTGCTCAATCGAATTACGATGCCGCGGTGGCGCAGCTGAAATCGCTGGAAGAACAGGTCAACTCGCAGAAAGTCGAGCTGCACTATTACGGTGTGAGCTCGCCGATGGACGGGATTGTCGGAGACATTCCAGTCCATGTGGGTGACCGTGTTGGGGTAACCACGCTGCTGACGACAGTGGATGAGCCGGGCGCGCTCGAAGCGTACATTTACGTCCCAGTGGATCGCTCGCGCTCCCTGTAAGTAGGGTTGCCGGTGAAATTGTTGAATGAGGTGGGTGAACTGCTCGCAAATACGACGATCACGTTTGTGTCGCCGCAGGTCGATCCGGAAACGCAAACAGTTTTGGCCAAGGCAGCAGTAACCAATTCGCAGACGAAGCTGCGAATTTCGCAGCAGGCGCGCGTGCAGGTGACGTGGGGCCGCCGCGAAGGCGCGACAATTCCGTTTCTGAACGTAACCCGCATCAACGGGCAATATTTCGCGTTTGTCGCCGAGAACAGCGGCAAAGGCGCCGTGGCGCGCCAAAAACTTGTCAAGATCGGGGACAACGTGGGCAACGACGTGGAAGTACTCGAAGGAATCAAGCCTGGCGACCATTTGATTATTTCAGGTACACAATTTTTGCAGGACGGAGCGCCAGTCACCGAACAAGCTGCAACTTCCCCGAGCAGCCAGAGCGCGAGCAAAGAATCCAACTCTGCCTCCCGGTAAACATTCCCCGAACATGTCCCCAATCGCACACAACTTCGCATTGATGGAGCGCCTGAGTGTTCGTTGACTTTTTCATTCAGCGCCCGGTGTTCGCGACGGTATGCGCTTTGCTGATTGTGCTTGCCGGCGCGATTTCGATTCCCACACTGCCGATTGCGGAGTTGCCGGAACTGGCCCCGCCGCAAGTCATCGTTACCAGCAACTACATCGGCGCGAACGCACAGACCGTGGAATCGGCGGTAACGATCCCGCTCGAGCAATCGATCAACGGGGTTCAGGGGATGAAATACATTTCGTCCTCCAGCACCAACGACGGAACGAGCCAGATCAACGTGGTGTTCGACGTTTCACGCAATGTCGATCTGGCGTCGGTGGACGTGCAGAATCGCGTGAACCAGGCGCTGGCCCGGCTGCCGAACGCCGTGAAGAATACCGGCGTCATCGTCACGAAGCAGACCAGTGGATTCGTTTTTGGCGGCGGCGTTTATTCCGAAAGTGGCCAATACGACAGCTTATTTCTGAGCAATTACATCGACGTATACATTAAGGACGCTCTGAAGCGTGTGCCAGGCGTCGGCGACGTAATTATCTTCGGCGAGCGCAAGTACGCGATGCGGTTGTGGCTTGATCCGGCAAAGCTGGCACAGCGCGGACTGACTGCTTCTGCTGTCGTAAACGCGCTGCAAGAACAAAACGTACAGGTGGCCGCTGGACAAATCGGGCAACCGCCTTCACCTACGGGGCAAGCGTATCAAGTCAGCGTGCGAGCGGTTGGACGGCTCTCTGAAGCATCGCAATTCGACAACATTATTTTGAAGACTGGAGCCGACGGCACGCTGGTCCGGCTGAAGGACGTCGGACGGTCTGAGCTGGGCGCAGAAGATTACGGTTCGCTGCTCAGGTTCAACGGTCGCGACGCGGTGGGCATGGGCTTGACGCAACTTCCCGGCGCGAACGCGCTGGACGTGGACAGAGCAGCAAAAGCGGAGCTTGTCCGGCTCTCGAAGAATTTTCCACCAGGATTAAAAGTGGCGGTCGCGTTCGATACCACAACCGTGATCGGCGAATCGATTCGCGACGTGCTGAAGACATTGGCTGAAGCGATCATCCTCGTGATTATCGTGATTTACGTGTTTCTGCAGGACTGGCGAAGCACTTTCATTCCAGCGATCACAATACCTGTTTCGCTGGTCGGCACTTTTATCTTTGTGAAAGCCCTGGGATTTTCGATCAACACGCTCACGCTTTTTGGAATCACACTGGCCACCGGACTGGTGGTGGATGACGCGATTGTGGTGATCGAAAACGTCGAGCGTCACATCACGGAAGGCATCAGTGAGCCGCACATGGCGGCATCCGCGGCAATGAAGGAAGTTGCGGGCGCGGTAATCGCGACTTCTTTGGTGCTGGTGGCGGTGTTCGTGCCGGTCGCGCTGTTTCCAGGCACGACGGGAATTCTGTTTCGGCAGTTTGCGTTGACCATCGCGTTTTCCGTGTCAATTTCCGCGTTCAACGCATTGACGTTGACGCCGGCGCTTTCCGCAATTTTTCTCGGCAAACATCGCGAGCGCGCCAAAGGAATTTTCTTTCGCTGGTTCAACAAGGGCGTCGAAGCCGGCACGAACGCGTACCGCCGCAGCATCGGGTTCGTTTTGCATTGGCGGGCGATTGGCGTAGTCGTGTTCCTCGCAACACTGGGAGTCACGTACTGGATCTACGCCCGGGTGCCAACAGCGTTTATTCCGG
Organism: Acidobacteriota bacterium; assembly: GCA_003224135.1. Taxonomy (GTDB): domain Bacteria; phylum Acidobacteriota; class Terriglobia; order Acidiferrales; family UBA7541; genus Acidiferrum. The sequence continues at coordinate 9,311 of QHYO01000080.1, forward strand.
AGGACGATCAGGGCTACGTAATGATCATTGTGCAATCGCCGCAAGGCGCTTCGCTCGAATACACGGCGAAGATTTGCACGCAAATTGAATCCGCAATCTTAAAACTTCCAGATGTTGAAGGAACCTTTTCCGTTGTGGGCTTCGGGTTCACGGGGAACGCATCGAACCGCGCGATCGTGTTCGTTCCGCTGACTTCGTTTGACAAACGCAAGGGCGATACGCACTCAGCGGCAGCGCTTTTGCAGCGCATGCGCGAACCATTGGCCGGAATCCAGGGAGCGCTCGCAGTTCCGTTCAATCCGCCCGCCGTGCAGGGCCTGGGAAATTTTGGCGGTTTCACGTTTGAGGTGGAAGACCTGGGGCGCAACTCGGTGCAGCAAATTGCGGACGCAGCTTATGGCTTGATCGGACAAGGAAACACGAGCGGAACGTTGACAGGACTTTTTACCAGCTTCACGGCGAATGACCCGCAATATCTGGTACAAATCGACCGCGAAAAGGCCAAGAGCCTACAAGTCCCATTCACACAAATTACTGACGCGCTGCAGGTCTACATGGGATCGGTGTACGTGAACGATTTTGATTTCAACAATCGGTCCTACCGCGTATACGTTCAATCCGAAGGACGCTACCGCTCCAAGCCGAAGGACATTGGACAGTACTATTTGAAATCCGATACTGGGAAACTGATTCCGCTGGATAATTTTGTGAAGGTTGAGCCGACCGCGAATCCGCAGGTGATCAGTCATTACAATTTGTTCCGATCGGCGGAAATCAGCGGATCGGGCGCGCCGGGACGCAGCTCCGGCCAAGCGATCGCGGACATGGAAGCGCTGGCGAAAAAACGTTTGCCGAACGGAATGACGTATGAATGGAGCGGGCTTTCGTTGGAAGAAATTCAGTCCGGCGGAAAAGCCCTAATACTGTTTGGGCTTGGACTGGTATTTGTGTATTTGACTCTGGCGGCGCAGTACGAAAGCTTTGTGCTTCCATTCATCGTGCTGCTGGCCGTGCCAGTTGCGTTGCTGGGCGCGGTCGGGGGACTCTCCTTACGCGGACTTGAGAACAACGTGTATTGCCAAATTGGTTTGGTGATGTTGATTGGGTTGTCGAGCAAGAATGCAATTTTGATCGTGGAGTTTGCCGAGCAATTGCGTGCGAAAGGCAGTTCGATCGAAGATGCGGCAATCGAGGCGGCACGCATCCGGCTGCGCCCAATTCTGATGACATCGCTGGCGTTTATTCTTGGCGTGCTGCCGTTAGTGCTGGCAACCGGCGCGGGAAAGGCGGGACGCATCTCGGTTGGCACCACTGTTTTTGGCGGAATGATCGCGGCGACAACGTTGAACCTGATTTTCATTCCACTGCTCTACGCGGTGGTGCGGACGCTGGTTCCCGGTGGCGGAAAAGCCGCGGCAGCACAGAACATGCACGGGTAGTAATTCAATTCCCTTCCAGTAATTCACTTCCAACTAATTTATCGCGTCAATTTATCGCAAACTTAAATCGCGCCAGAACTTCCCGCGGCAATCGAATTGATTCAATACAAAATTTGCGTTGGACAGCCGGAACCGCCGCTCTTACTCTCCATGGAACCTGTGGTGGCCAAATTGGCCTTATTGGGCACTCCCCAATGAATCGCTGGAACGTTCCGCCCTACTCCCGGCGGAACGTTCCAGGAAGGTCCTGAGGCCTCGCATTCGAGAGAACCAACGAGCGTAAAAAAGGGCAGACGCGCTCTTCGGGGATTTGTGTCTCTCGACGCTAGAAACCACGACGTGTCGCGCGGTGCAGTGCCTCACGGATAGGCCCACGGTGCCTGCAAAAAATTCTCGCGTTTGAGAGGAAAATAATGAAGCAATTGCTGGTTGTGCTTTTATCGGTTTTATTTTTAGTGGTACCAGCCAATGCACAGACCTTCCGCGGAGCAATCAACGGCACAGTGACGGATCCTTCGGGCGCGGTAGTGCCTGGAGCCCAGATCAAGGCTACCAACAAAGCAACATCGATTGACTACGCATCAGAGTCCACATCCGATGGGCACTTTGCATTTCAGGATTTGCCGGTTGGCACCTACAAGGTAAGTATTTCGGCCAACGGATTTCCGACGCTTGAAGTGGACAATATTCTGGTCGGGCAGGGCGCGATCTATACATTGAATGCGGGTCTGAAAATCTCTCAGCAATCGACCACTGTGGAGGTTTCGGCGGCGGCGCTAACGCTGGACACAACAACGTCCACGCAAACAACTTTGGTGACCGGCAGTGATTTGCAGTCCATGCCTCTGAACGGGCGCGACTTCACGCAATTGATCAGCGTTTCGCCGGGGTTCGGAGGATATTCGGCCGGAGGATTCGGATCTCTTAACGGCACTCGCGCAAACCAGGTCAACTGGCAGATCGATGGCGTCGATAACAACGACCTGTGGCACAACGTGCCCGCAGTGAACCAAGGCGGAGTTTTGGGAATTGCCGGAATCGTGCTCCCGATCGATTCTATCGATCAATTCTCCGTGCAGACCCAGGCGGCCCCTGAGTCCGGCCGCAATCCAGGCGGCACCGTTGATCTAGCCCTCAGGTCGGGTGGCAATACCTTTCATGGCTCCGCGTATTATTACGTTCGCAATGAAGCCTTCGCTGCGGCGTCTCCGTTTTCCGACACCAAGAAAGAAAACCGTAATCATCAGTACGGATTTTCTGTTGGCGGACCATTCATCAAGGATCGGCTGTTTTTCTTCACTACGTTCGAAAAGCAGCGCTTTGTGATCGGACTTCCCGGATTAGGGACTGAGCCATCGACGGCGTACCAAACAGCAGCGTTGGCTGAATTGTCCAAGTTCGGCGTGGCGGAAAACCCCGTCAGCGCCAACCTGATTGCAAATCTCTTGCCCAGCTACGCCTTGCATGGACCCGCGTCGCCCGACAACTATTCCAGCCCTGATCCGGAATATGGCTACAGTTACAACGGACTGGCAAAGTTGGATTTTAAAATCAACGACAAGAATACGTTTTCGTTTCACTACTTCATCGGACAGGGAAACCAGGTCGCTCCGGTCGGGTCGGAAGTGAAGGATTATTATGAAGTTGGTCCGATCCACGTTTCCAACTACGCAGCCGCCTGGAACTCTACTCTGTCTCCACGGCTCTCGAACCAATTGCTGGCAGGTGTGAACTATTTCAGGCAAATCTTCAGCGACTTCAACACCAATTTCGATCTAGCCAGCTATGGGCTCAACCTTTACGACGGATTCAACTTGGCGGGTGCTCCAAACATCGCAATCACGGGCTTCGATTCTATCGGCTTGACCGCGCCCGCAGGTCGCGAAGATATCACCGGGCATCTCACCGACGTCGTGTCCTATACGGTGGGCAAACACCAGTTTCGATTTGGTGGAGAGTTCCGCCGGGCGCAGTTGGAAGAGTTTTACCATCGGCACGCTCTAGGTAATTTTGTTTTTGACGGTTCACAGGGCCCTTGGGCGGGAGATCCTGGCATCGACAGCAACGTCCTGGCCCTCGCTGACTTTCTCGCCGGCAAGGTAAGCCGTTCCAGCATTGCCGTCGGGGATCCGACTCGCCTGGTCCACGTAAAGACCTTTGCTCTCTTCGCGCAAGACACTTGGCAAATTAACCAAAAACTGACCTTCAACTATGGATTGCGGTGGGACTATGAGGGCCCAATGGGGAACGATAAGAAAGACTTGTCCGTATTCGTCCCCAGCAAAGGCGGCTTAGTGTTTCAGGGAGCCGGAATCGATAGCGTCTATCCGAAAGACTTCCGCAATTTCTCGCCTCGCGTTGGCTTTGCCTACAAACTCGGGCAGAAAGGCGATCTCGTCGTCCGCGGCGGCTTCGGTGTGTACTTCGATACGCCGAACTTGAATCCGTTCCTGGATAATCGGCCGTCCAACGGTGCTCCCAATGGTCTTGAGGGAAATCCCGCCGGACCTACTCCCGTGCAAACGATTCCCCGCAACGCCTTCACGCTCGCGTCTGGTGTAGCGGTCTTCAATCCGTCGACCACTGCCTGCGTCACGGGCAACGGCTGCGGACAAGTTTTTAATATTTTCTCCGTTAGCCAGGATTTCCGCACGCCGTACAACTATAACTACAACTTGAACGTTGAAAAGAGCCTAGGCAGGTCACTCCTACTGCAAGTGGGCTACGTGGGCAGCGCTGCGCATCGCTTGATGACTACGGCAGATATCAACCAGCCCGCCCCTGCGGTCTATGCCTCTGATGTGGCCAAGCAGGCCGCCCGGCCTTTTTTTGGACCATTCCCGGACTTCGGTGTGATCAACCAGATCCAAACCAACGGCAACTCCAATTACAACTCTCTCCAGACGGTCCTCAAGTTACGGGAGTGGCATCGTTTTACCAGCCAGTTCGCGTACACGTGGGCCCATGGCCTAG
>QHYO01000559.1:0-1116 GCA_003224135.1 Acidobacteriota bacterium
AAACGCCCACACCTTCGCATCGGTCGCCTGCTTCAGCCCGCGATTTTCCAGATAACGGTTGAAACGCGCCTGATAAATAGCCATCAGCGGGCTCAATCCCATTGACACTGTCGGAAATTCCCAGAAGTCCGGCATCAGCCAAGGATGCGGATAGGAGGACAAGCCGCCGCCCGGCTTCAGCTCGCGACGGAAATTCTCCAGTTGCTGAGCGCTGATTCTTCCTTCCATGAACGCGCGCGCATAGATTCCTGGCGCCGCGTGTCCCTGAAAATAAATCGTGTCGCCTTCGAACTCGGGCGTCCTCGCGCGGAAGAAATGATTGAATCCGACTTCGTACAACGTGGCCGCGGACGCGTAAGTCGAAATATGTCCGCCAATGTTGTGCTCTTCGCGATTCGCGCGCACCTCCATCGCCAGGGCGTTCCAGCGGATCAGTGACTTAATCCGGCGCTCCAGCTCCTGATCGCCCGGAAATAACGGTTCGAGCCGCACCGGAATCGTGTTCGCATACGGCGTGTTCGCCGTGAACGGAAGGTCGATGCCACTCACCGTCGCGTGTGCCCGTAACTGGCTGAGCGTACGTCTCGTTATCCATTTGTTCGTTGTCCCTTTTCGGAAATGCCCTGTCCCGTGCCGCCATCTTCGTCTTCCTTATCGCAGCATAAGATATTTAGAATACACTGCCACACGCTTGCGCGCACTTCTACAAAACGATTTGTCGTCGTTCTGGTTTACGCCGTTCGCCCACCATCCACGACCAATGTGTGGCCGGTCATGAATTCCGCGGTCGCCAAATAAATCACCGCGTCCGCAACGTCCGACGGCTGGCCCGTTTTCCTAAGAGGCGACAGCTTCACGAATTCGGCCTCCCATTCCGGCGGATCGCCCGCCATCGTAATCGTTCCCGGAGCAATCGCATTCACACGCACATCCGGAGCCAGCGCCTTCGCCAGACACTTCGTCAGCATCACCATGCCAGCTTTCGAAACTGAATGCGAAACATACCCGGGCCAGCCCAGCAATCCTCCGGTATCGGCAAAATTCACGATCGATCCCTTTGAACGTCGCAGCATCGGTGCCGCTGCCTGCGCACAGAAAAACGGCGCTTTCACATTC
>QHYO01000559.1:1137-2317 GCA_003224135.1 Acidobacteriota bacterium
GTTCGTTCCCCACCTCCAGAAATAACTTGCGAATCTCATCAACGCTGCCCAAATCCGCCCGTAGCGCCACACTCTTCCGGCCAAGTTTGACAATCGCGCTTACCACTTCATCTGCTTCGTACTGCGACTCGCGATAGTGCACCGCCACATCCGCGCCCTCGGCCGCCAGCCGCAGTGCCACCGCTCGCCCTAGTCGCTTCCCGGCGCCCGTGACCAACGCCACGCGCCCCGACATTTTCTTACGGTCACTCATAGCCGTTACAACATCCAAACGCCTCTGTTCCCCGCGCAAACTTAGCACATCCCCTGCTAAGATTTCTCACTGCACCTATCCGTTGGTTTGTGGTTTCCCCGAGCGTAGTGCGGGCTTTAGCCCGGCCTTTGTAACGCCGGATTGCTGACAGGGAAAATCAATTCCCGTAGTTCTCAAGGAGCGTTAATGACCACCCTCGACCTTCTCGCCATCGCCGCTCATCCCGACGACGTCGAACTCACCTGCGGCGGCACTCTCCTCAGAGCCGCCGGGCAGGGGTATAAAACCGGCATCCTCGATCTTACCGCCGGAGAAATGGGCACACGCGGCACTCCTGAAATTCGCGCCAAAGAAGCTGCCCTTGCCGCGAAAATCTTGAAAGTTTCCTGGCGCGGCACTCTCGGCGTCCCCGATTCAGACGTACAACCTTCCCGCCAGTACAAGCTGGCGCTCGCCCGCATTATTCGCGAGCTTCGCCCGCGCACGGTCATTCTTCCCTACTGGGAAGCTCGGCATCCCGATCACTACCACGCCTCCGCTCTTGGTTACGAAGGATGCTTCCTCGCCGGCCTCAAAGCGCTTCCCGTCAAAGGGGAACCCTATCGCCCCTTCAAAATTCTTTACTGCACTTCTTTTGAAGGCATGGCGCCCAGTTTTGTCGTGGACATCACCAAGCAGTACGAAACGCGCCGCCGCGCTATCCTCGCATACCGCTCTCAATTCCGGCCGGCAAAGAGTGAACGGAAGCAACGCGTCTATCTCGCAATCGACGAACTCGACTCCAGAATGGATCTTCTCGCCCGGCGCAACGGCGATTTAATCGGTGTGAAATACGGAGAACCGTTCCTGCAGAAAGAGCTGCTGCAAATCGACGACGTCGTTAACCTTCCCGTCCGCTCGATTTAGCGCGTCCACTAAAACTTCTCA
>QHYO01000560.1 GCA_003224135.1 Acidobacteriota bacterium
ATACTTTCTCCGTCGAGAAATCCCAAAGAATTCAGGAACCCTCGTTGTACTTCGCTCGTCTCGGCCGCCAGCACCAAATCAATGGTGCGATTCACCAGTGCCGCCTTGGCGCCAGGAGTGTCCGTCGCGGGAATCATCAAGTCGCTCAGCACGATCAGCGTTTCATTCTGATGCTCATCCAGAAACAGCGGCTTCCATCCTGCCCCCGCCAGGTCTTTCGAAGCGTCCACTCCGCTCTGCGCCGGCGTCAACTCAGACGACCCGGCGGTGCCCGCGGCTTGTGTCCCGCTGTGCGTCATTCCAAGTCCAGGCCGCAGCGCCGCCACCGCTCCTGCAAAAACACCGCGTCGGATCAATTCACGTCGTTTCATCGAAACTCCTCTCGCGCAACCCCGGCTGAGCGCTGGGCTGCGCGAAGCGCATATGAATTTGTACAGGTTCTACGAATTGTTGCGCACCAACTCACATGAATCGTGCGCACCGCGAAGTCTACACCAAAGGAAAGCCAAAGTTAGATCATCTGGCGCCACATCGCCTCGACCCTTACCCTAAACCGCTACGCGCTCGAACAATAACGATTGTCATCCCGAGAGAACCGATCGAGGAAAAGGGATTTTTAGAGCGCTCTCTGGAGGAGGCCAATGGCCTTCGCTTGGTCACAAAATGCGCAGCAGTTGAAAGCGTGCCGGGCAAACTCGGCGGCGCGTGGGCCTTTCGCGGCACTCGCATGCCCGTAGCAGCGGTCTTCGAGAATCTGCAGGTGGCCTAAGCAGAGACCAAATCCTCGCGCTCTGTGAGGGCCTAACCCAGTCACCAGTCCCTGGTCACCACGCACTGGTCACTGCTCACCGCCCCGCGCCGCCCCATGATGCAACTCCCGATCACGTAGCCGAGCGTTCCGGTGACCATGCCGCCAAAAACATCCGCCGCATAATGATAGCGGCCCCAAACCGTAGAAAAGCACATTGCGGCCACCAGCGGCAGCATCACCCAGAAAAGCCAGCGCCTGAAGCGCCAAGCGCCCCACAGCGCCGCCACCGAACCTGCGACATGCTGTGACGGAAAGGCAGCGCCGTGCACGCGGCCGTAATGCTCAATAAAATTGATTGTCGCGGTGAACGGACCTCCGTGAAGTTCTCCGTGCCACATTCCCGCCATCGCGTACCACGGGCTCTCGATCGGAAACACCGCGGCAATCAGGTAGCCGATCGCATAGCCCACCACGGAATACGTCATCACCGACCAGTAGGAGTGCCACTCTTTCCGGTAGTACAAAATTCCGCCCAGCACCAGCAAGTAAATAAAATAGGTTAAATAAGTGAGCTGAAAAAAATCGTTGCGCAGTGGCGTTGCAAATTGTTCAAGCCACACCGCGGGATGCACGCCAAACATCCTGTGATCGAACGCCATCAATTTCGCGTCCAGCCAGTTCGGGTTGACGAGATGAACGAGGTAACCGAGTTCTTCAAAGCAGAACAGAAAAAACAGATGTGGATACCAGTGCCGCCAAAAATGCCAGAAACGTGTGGCGACTTTGACGCCTTCGTGTTGCGCGCGTTCCTCGGCGCGCGCTCCTGCGACACAAAGCATGCAGATCAATGTAGCCACAATCGCCTGCACACTCATCAGCTTCCAGGGATGCGCGAGATTTTTTGAGAAAACGAAAATCATCATGCTGGAAAAAATCAAATACGCGAGCGCAACCCATTCAAACGCCCCGAGCGAGGCGCAGATACGGGCAAGTTCCGCGCGTGCCGATCCCGTGCGCGCAAGCGAAACGAAGTAGGATGAGTCTCCCGTCGAAGCCAGCACCCCGGTTGCGTGGCGTTCAAGTTCTCCAAATTCGCCATTCTGCAAAACCAGAGCGGTTGCCTGCGCCGGAGACTCGCTCTGTTCTCGAACATTCATTGCGCCGCCTCTCCTTTCCGGTTTCAAGCGCTCCATCTCGGCGCCCCTTTCAGATCGCGATGCCCGCCCGCAGTTCGCTCGGACTCGCCTTCTGTTATGCTCCCGCGCTTCGCTACCGCCTGGTGCTTCGCCAACGATTCATGAGTCCACGCCAGTATCTGCCAGCCATGCAAACGCGCAACGCGCCGCAAGCGCCGCGTGGGATTGATGGCAACGGGATGGCCGACCGACGCAAGCATCCAGCGATCAAGCGAAGAATCGCCGTACGCGCTGCATTGCGCCAGCGGAATTCCCCGCTCGCTCGCGAACCGTTTTATTGTCAACGCTTTTTCCTCGCCGAACATTGCAGCGCCGGCGACCCGGCCGGTCCACCGCCCATCGCGAATTTCCAGTTGTGTCGCCAGCACGGAAACTTTCACTTCGAGGCCGCGCCAAAGGAGTTCGCGTTCAAGAGTGAATTTCGCAATTTCCGCAAGCGGTCGGAGCGTTCCACTCACCAGGACGATCGAGTCTCCACGCAGCGCGTGCCACCAGACGCACTGGATCGCTGCTGGAAAAAACGCCGCGAACGCCCTGCCTGGAAAGGTGGAGCGGCTCGCAAGAATTTCGACGGATATGCCGCGCAGATACATTTTGTTGCCCTGCGCCGACCTGCGAACATCGCGCAGCCCAAGCCGAATTGTTTCTACAATCCATCGAAGATAATTGGTGGCAGGAACTCTTCCGCGCCAGCGAAGGTCCCGGAAAAATCGCCGTTCGAGCGAGGGCTTGGCAAGCAACGTTCCATCAACGTCGAAAAAAGCGATGCTCATGCCGGTTCCGCCGAAGACTTGCGCGCTTGTGCCGCGACCGCTTCGCTGGCGAAGAAATGCCAGCCTTCCAGCAGGACAGGCAATCCACGCAGCAGACAAAACGCCGCCGTCGACCACGTGAGAATCTGCGCGATGGCACGAATCGTTAAATGCGTTTCGCTGGCGATGGTGCCCAATAAGGCGACCGGCCCGCGCGTCAGTGCCAGTTCCAGTCCGAGGTAGCAGAAGCAGGCGCATTTGAGCGCGGCGTAAAGCCCGCGGCTCCAGCGCGAAGCCACCAGCGCCCGTCCCCACGGGGTTTCGAACATCGCGTTCGCCCCCCAGCCGGAGTGGCCGGCCTTCTGCGCCAGGCCGCGCAGAAAATCCGTGGCCGCCCCACGCGCGAAAAATAAAACCGGAAGCCAAAACGAAACCATTCCGACAACAGCGAAATAGGTGAAGAACATGTTCTCAATCATGCGGTCGCCGAGAATATCGAGTTGCGCGCCGAGTGGGGTGGCCATCTGTTTCTTGCGTGCGAGGTGCCCATCGAGAGCATCGAGTGCGATCGAGGCAACCGTCAGCACGACTGCCGCAAGGTTAGCCCAGGTGCCATTGCCGAACAGCGCCACTGCTGCGAAACCAACCAGCACCCGTAGGGTAGTGATTTTGTTGGGCGTCCAATCCATCGGCCACAACCTCGCGAGCTAGGAATGCAATCCGTTTGCCCGGAGGCTCACCAACACTGAAGCTATTGATTCGGCGAAGGTTATGCGCGTCGACGTCGGAATCTGGCTGGGCCAAACCGCCGCGTTCGGCTTGCAGGTGTCGCCAGCGGCGCGCGGCGCGGAACTGTGCAAGAATGTTTCTAGCGATTCACGGGACCCTTTCTAAAATCGCTGACACTTCCTGGGATAGCAGGCATCGAACCTTTTTGGGCTGTGACCGCGAAGCGGTCGATTCAGATGTGACCGCGAAGCGGTCAACTTTCGGAGCCAAACCGCGAATGACCCCAGACGTTTCGCTTGCCGCCGCGTTCCTTGCGGGATTGGTTTCCTTTCTCTCACCCTGCGTATTGCCGCTTGTGCCGGGCTACATTTCGATGCTCAGCGGGATCGGCATGGAGCAACTGCGGCAAGGGCAGCAGCCGCGCGGCGGCCTTTTTGCATCCGCGTTTTCCTTCGTGATTGGCTTTTCGGTGGTGTTCATTTCCTTCGGAGCTTCCGCCAGCGTGGTGGGCTCCTTCCTGCAGCAGAATCGCTACACACTTGCGCCAATCGCGGGAGCGCTGATTATTTTGTT
>QHYO01000563.1:0-8743 GCA_003224135.1 Acidobacteriota bacterium
CTGGAGCGAGGATCAGATTCAGGCGTTGGTGACGCACATTCGTTCGCTGCATCAAAAAAAGTAGTTCGACTTCAAGTGCTGCCTTCCGCAGGTGGCAATGTGGCTCGATTCTTCAACTTTGAGAGTAGGTTATGAAGGACCAGAAAAATCAACTTGGGCAAGAAAAAGGACATGATCCGCATCTTCGAGTGACTTCGCAAGATCACGACCCTGCGAACTCCGGCATTTCCCGGCGTGGATTCCTCGGGTTCGCGGCCGCATCCATTTTCTTAGCGGGCACTGACCAACAGACATCGCGCCCGGAATCGCGGAATGGTATTCCCTACCGGATGCTGGGCCGCACGGGTGAGAAAGTCTCGCTCGTTGGGCTGGGTGGCTATCATCTTGGCAAGCAGGCGGATCCTCAGGAAAGCATTCGCATTATGCGCACGGGCCTGGATGAAGGAATCAATTTTCTCGACAACTGCTGGGACTACAACGGCGGCGAGAGTGAGATCCGCATGGGCAACGCGCTGCGTGACGGCTATCGTCAGAAAGCGTTTCTCATGTCCAAGATCGATGGGCGCAGCAAAGCCGCCGCGGCAGATCAGATCAACGAGTCGCTGCGCCGCCTTCAGACCGACCGGATCGATCTTCTGCAGTTCCACGAAATAATTCGCGACACCGACCCGGATCGCATTTTTGCCGAAGGCGGAGCGATCGAGGCGGTCCTGGAGTCGCAGAAGGCGGGGAAGATCCGCTTTATCGGCTTTACGGGTCACAAAAGTCCGGACATTCACCTGAAAATGCTGGCGACCGCAGCAAAGCACAGTTTCACTTTCGATGCCGTTCAGATGCCTCTCAACGTTATGGACGCGCACTTAAATAGTTTCGAAAAGAAGGTCTTGCCGCTCTTACTGAAGAGCGGCACGGGCGTGCTCGGTATGAAACCTCCACCCCCGTGGAGTGCCTTCACTACTCGATGAACCTTCCCACCAGTGTCGTCATTACCGGCTGCGATTCGCTTCCGATTCTCGAGCAAGCTCTAGAGGCTGCCCGCAGTTTTAAGCCGCTCGACTCTTCCGAAGTTGCATCTCTTCTCGCAAAGACTGCGAAAGCCGCGGAAATCGGCCAGTTCGAACTTTATAAAACGAGTCACCAGTTCGATGGCACCTATTCCAACCCGCAGTGGCTCGGCTAGAAACACGACGGACTTCGGACAATAACGAGAAAGGTGGTTGATCATGAGCAAGAACGTGAACAAGAAAGAAATTTCTGCAAGTGTGGCTGGGAAAGTTTCGCTCGGTGGGGAAATTTCCGTCGATCGTCTCGGCTTCGGGGCCATGCGCCTTACCGGCGAAGGAATCTGGGGGCCGCCCAAAGATCGCAAGGGCGCTTTAGCAGTACTTCGCCGCGCGGTGGAGCTTGATGTCAATTTCATCGATACCGCGGATTCCTACGGCCCACACGTAAACGAAGAACTGATTGCCGAAGCGCTGTTTCCCTATCCGGCCGGTCTTGTGGTAGCGACCAAAGGAGGCTGGAACCGGCCCGGTCCGAATCAATGGACCCATGATGCGACTCCCTCGCACCTTCGCAAAGCGGTTGAGGGAAGTCTCAAAAGACTGCGCCTGGACCGCATCGACGTTTATCAACTGCACACTCCGGATCCTGTCGTTTCGTTTGAAGCGTCCGTCGAAACTCTGGCTCGGTTGCGAAACGAAGGCAAGATTCGCCTGATCGGGTTGTCCAACGTCACGCAAGAACATATCGAGCGCGCACGCAAAATTGTTCCCATCGTTTCCGTGCAGAACCGTTATAGCTTTGCCGACCGCGAATGGGACTACGTGGTGGACTATTGCGAGCGCAATGAAATCGCCTTTATTCCCTGGTTCCCACTGGGAGCTGGCAAGGTTGCCGGCGAAGTGCTTGATCGAATCGCAAAAACACACGGTCGAAGCCCCACGCAGGTAGCGCTGGCCTGGCTCCTGCGTCGATCCCTCATTATGCTGCCCATCCCAGGCACTTCCTCGGTCGCTCATCTTGAGGAAAATGTTGCGGCTGCTTCTTTGCGCTTAACTCGCGAGGACTGCGAAATGCTTTCTACAGTTCCTGAGCTGGTCGCATCGCGCTGAACGGTCTGTCAGTTCTTCACCCGTTCACCGAATTTTCCCTCGGACCGAGGCAATGGTCGCCGGTCGACTTTCCATCTGGTGAGTGTGGTCACCTACTTTCACCAAAAGTCGACCGGCCCATCGTTCTCTTCCCTTAGCAGCCCTGGCGGGCATTCAGTCGAACGTGCATTGCCGCACCAGCTCGTTAGGCGTATGTCGAGTAGTCGAGCGAACATTTTTCACTTCTAACATCTCCGCCGAAGCGATTCCGTGGACGTTTCAACCCACTCTGCGGGCGCCTTCCTCCATCCTCTCACGATAAATCTTGTCGCTTGCATTTCACAAGTAATCACAAATAAGATGTCCTATTACCTTTCGCTGGAGGAGCGGTTTTTCCTCTTGGGGGACCGGATGCCAAACGAACTCCTGATGACTCACAAACCGGAACTGCTTCTCAACGACCTGAAAATTGCGCTGCGCTCGCTCGCTCGCTCCAAAGGGCTCGCCATCACCGTTGTGCTCACGCTCGCGCTGGGCATCGGCGCCAACGCCGCCATTTTTACCCTTGTGCGCGGCGTGCTCCTTCGCCCGCTCGTCAATCGCGACGAGAGCCGCCTCATCTATATCCGCCAAAGCGCGCCAGGGATCGGCACGGATAACGTGGCGTTCTCTGTGCCGGAAATCCAGGATCTGCGCGCGAGTGTCAAAACGCTCACCGCCTTTGGAGACTTTTCCACCATCGGATTCACCATGGTCGGCCTCGGCGAGCCGCGCGAAGTCCGCGCTGGTGTCGTCGGCGGATCGTATTTCGACGTGATGGGTCTGCATCCGGTGCTTGGTCGCCTGCTGGATATGCGAGACGACGGCCCAAACGCCGCCGGCGCCGCAGTGCTCACCTATCGATTCTGGAAGACCACTCTGAATAGCGATCCCTCCGTGATCGGCAAGACCGTCCGGCTCGGTACCCGCTCTGCCACCGTTGTCGGTGTGCTCGAACCCTCAGTGCCTTATCCCGCGGAAACCGAAATCATCGCCAACGTTGTGACCAGCCCGCATCATCTCTCCGCCACCATGGTCACCGGCCGCGTGCATCGCATGACCGAGTTATTCGGCCGGCTCGCGCCAGGTGTCGATCTCGAGCAAGCCCGGTCCGAGCTGCGAGCCGTGCACGCCACGATGGTTCGCGACCATCCCGACGTCTATTCGCCGAAAGCTGACTTCCGCATCGATGTCGTTCGCCTGCGCGACCAGATCACCTCTGGTGCGCGAACTGTTCTTCTCGTGCTGCTCGCGGCCTCCGGGCTCATCTTCGTCATCGCCTGTTCGAACGTCGCCAACTTGATTCTCGCACGCACCGTTCGTCGCGAAGGCGAGCTTGCCGTCCGCGCTGCGCTCGGCGCAAGCACCGGCGCCCTTCGTCGCACTTTGCTCGCCGAAAGTCTTTTGCTCTGCGGCGCTGGCGCGCTGCTCGGCGTGCTCAGCGCCCGTCCGATGGTTGCCATTCTGGCTCGCTATGCCTCTCGCTTCTCGGTTCGCGCGCTCGATCTCACCGTCGACTCCAGCATGCTCTGGGTCGGCGCAATTTTAGCCGTTCTCGCGGCAGTGCTGCTGGCGTTTGTCCCGCGCCTGCCGTCGGCCGATGCGTCGAATGGAATCAGCCTCTCGAACACCAGCCTGCGCATCACCGGCAGCACCAGCCGTCGGCTGCGCGTCTTCGCCATCACGCAGATCGCCGCATCTTTCATGCTGCTGGCCGGTGCCAGCATGCTGATTAAGACGCTGCTCTCACTGCAAGCCGTCGAGACCGGTTTCGACACGCATCACACGCCCGATCAAGTCGTAAGTTTCTACAAAGAGTCGATGCGGCGCATCAACGAACTGCCCGGAGTGGATCGCGTTGCCTTTGGCATCGTCGTTCCTTGGCGAGACGCAGGCAGCTTCGGTCCTGGCTTCCAGTTTTCTGCCGACGGCCACGTCCGCGCGTCCGGCGAAGAAGATCCACGCGCGCAGTTGCGTACCATCTCGCCCGGATTTTTCGCCGCACTCGGCGTACCCATTCTTGCCGGACGCGACTTCAACGGCTCCGACCGCCGCGACGGCGAGCCAGTCGTCATCATCAGCCAGAGCGTGGCCCAGCGCATGTTCCCTGGTCAGGACGCCGTCAATCGTCACGTCATGTGGACAGACCCAGTCATGAAGTTCGTCGACATCAGCACTGCCCCTCGCCGCATCGTCGGCGTCGTGGCCGATGTGGACGACGAGCACGTGGTCCCAGGCGCTGCGCTCACCGTGTATCACCCCTTTGAGCAGTTGGAGATCTGGGGCGGCCGACTGTTCGTTCACACCAGCGCAAATCCCTATGGCCTGGTGACACCGGTCACGCGCATTATTCGCGACATGTCCGAGGACCAGCCAGTCGAACGCGCCGCCACGCTTGAAGACGTCCGCGCAGAAGTGCTCACGCCGGATCGGCTGAATACCCTAGTGTTCGGCGGCTTCGCGGCTGTCGCGCTGGTCATTGCTGTCGTCGGCGTCGCGGGCGTCCTGGCCTTTTCCGTCAGCGGGCGTACGCGCGAGTTTGGTATTCGTCTGGTTGTCGGATGCCAACCACGCCATCTCCTCACAGGCGTCATCGCCGAAGGCGCGATAATGGCCGCAGTCGGTATCGTTGCCGGCGCCGCAGGCGGCTTTGCGCTGGCCCGCCTGGCTGGCAGCTATTTCACGTACGTGCAGGTCCCAGGTGCCGTCCCGCTGGTCGCCTCAGCCATCGTGCTACTCGCCGCCGCGGTTATCGCTTCGGTCCTACCGGCAGCCCGTGCCGCCCGCGTCGACGTGATGCAAGCCATCCGATCGGACTAGCCTCCCTGTCTGACGCTGTCCTAGCTGCTTTCACATCCGCCGTTGGTCGGGTTAGATAGGAAAGATGCTGTGTTGAAATGTCCAAACGGGCCCCTAAGATTCAGGCCGCATCCGTTCATTTCAATCCAACAGCTTTATTGGTTGGAGTGCCTGTATAGCAGTGGCATCGGCTGGGAAATTGCCGGAAGCCGCAGCTCCACGATCAGCCCGCCCAACGGGGAATTTCGAGCGGAAACTGCACCGCCGTGCAAACGAATCGCATGGTCGGTAATCGCAAGTCCCAATCCTACTCCGCCGGTTTCACGCTCCCTCGAATCGGCGACCCGGTAGAAGGGACGGAATACATTCACAAGATCCGGCTCTGGCACGCCGGGTCC
Source organism: Acidobacteriota bacterium (assembly GCA_003224135.1). Classification (GTDB taxonomy): domain Bacteria; phylum Acidobacteriota; class Terriglobia; order Acidiferrales; family UBA7541; genus Acidiferrum. Next base: position 5,330 of record QHYO01000563.1, read on the forward strand.
ATGGTCGGCGACGTGAATGATGGCAATCGTCTGTCCGTTGACGCTGTCTGCGAGCAGACTCACTTCAACCTGCGAGCCACGTTCAGTATAACGGATTGCGTTTCTGAGAACGTTTTCGATCGCGCTTCGCAGAAGACTGGTGTTGGCTCTTACCAGCAGCGGCTCGGAAAGCACAACAATGACGGAGCATTCGATGCTTCGTGCCTCAAAATCCGCGTCCGCGACAATTTCCTGTAAGAACAGCGACAGCTCTATCGTGCGGCGCGCTGCGATGTCGCTTTCACTTTCCAACCGCGCCAGTGTCAGTATCTGCGCGATCATCTCGTTGAGCCGGTCCGCGTCTTTTTGTATTCGATCCCAAGTGCTTTGTAGCTCCTCTCCACTTCGCTGCCTGCCCAATCCAAGCGCGACGTTCATTCTGGCCAGCGGCGAACGCAGTTCGTGCGAAATGGCTTGCAGCAGTCTTCGCTGTACATTCATCAAGGTCTCGAGGTGCTCCGCCATGTGATCGAAATCGTGTCCCAGTGCGGCGATTTCATCACGCCGCCGTCCAAGTGTGGCTCCGACTCTGGTGCTGAGTTTGCCTGCCGCGATTTCACGCACGGCATGCTGAAGCCGCAATACTGGCGAGGTGATGTAATGCGCCAACCACAGGCACACTAAAATCCCCACAATGACAATCGCCGCGAGCCTGATCAACAGTTCTCTAAGCCCCGAATGGAAAGGTCCGAAAGTCGGTGGGGCGATCTCCGTGTAGAAGACGTAGGATTTTCCGCTCGGGCCGTACGTTCGTTGCGCTAGCACTCGCGTGTCATGATCGGTTTCAAATTGCGTTTCATAGGTTCGCGAGGCGCGAAAGATCAGCGGCATCAGAACGGGCGCGGACTCCTGGCCAAGCACATTCCTACCCTCAGAGGTGAACAATCCGGGGCGTGCCGGTGAAGTGTCGCTCATCTCGGCGAGATATTTCTGCAGTTCGGCAGGGCCGCCTTGTTCGAAAACACGCGCGGCGTGCTCGGCCTCCAGTCGAACGACACGATCCGCGACGGAGCGGAAGCGGCTATCCGCGCTGTCGATTCTGCTTGAGGCGACAGACAATGCCAGCGTGCCACCGACCAGAAACATCGCCACCAGGAACCAAACAAAAATCTTCCAAAAGAGACGGTTCATGGAGCAATAGCGCTGTGAGATATCGAATGGCCCGGGTGATGTGTATACAGATAACCGACATTGCGGATGCTGCGTATTCGTTCGATGCCCTCGGCCGTGACGCCAAGCTTTTTTCGAAGGTTGCTGACGTGCACGTCGATGCTTCGATCGAATGGAGAAAATTCCCGGTCCAAGACCACCCGCACCAGATCTTTCCGGGAAATAACCCGCCCGCTCGATTTGATCAGCGTCACCAGCAAATCAAATTCGGTAGTGGTCAGTTCAACTGGTGTTCCGCTGACGCGGCAGGTGCGCGAACCTTGGTCCAGGTACAGGTCGCCTAACTCCAGCCGTTCCGGGCTCCATAGTCCATCGCTTGCGCCGGCCGGACGCAATCGCCGCAGCACAGCGCGAATACGAGCTACCAACTCGCGTGGATTAAATGGCTTCGGTAGATAATCGTCCGCGCCGTGTTCGAGACCAAGAATGCGGTCCACGTCTTCGCCTCGTGCAGTGAGCATCAGCACGCCGACACGCGATGCTCGACGGATGGCTTGCAATACTTGCAAGCCGTTCATTCCCGGAAGCATCACATCCAGGATCACCACATCATATTTCCCGGAAAGTGCCTGCTCGAGGCCATGCCGCCCCTCGTGAATTAGATCGACGTAGAAGCATTCCTGCACGAGGTACTCTCGCACCAGTTCGCACAGTTCACGATCATCGTCAATGACTAAGACGCGGTCCACACCTGGTTCCAGCGCTTCGTTTTGCTCTCCGTAAGCAGGCTCAGATGCGGGATCGGACATAAAGGTAGCCTAGCCAAGCTGAGCGGCATGCTCTGTAAAGTTGTGTTAAGAGGCCGCCTCGTTTCTTAACAGGGCTTCACCCGCACTTAACGCTTCCTAAGACTGGCGAGCGCCGAAATCCGTACTGTCGCTGTGGATGTCAAGAGTCCCAGACGAATGCGGATGCCCCCGGAAAAATTCCTCTACAAAAAGAGATTGTGTACAAGCAGGCGGGGAACGCTGGGGAGAGTAACGCTGCTCGTCTGTCAGTTTCTGGTGTTTGTTGCGGCCAGGGGTGCGGCCGCACAAACCACGGAAGAACCACGAGTCCTAATCGAGCGTGTGGAATTTCTGGGGAACCGCAGGGTCCGCAGCGACACGCTGAGAGCGCGCCTGTTTGTGCGATCGGGCGATCTGTACAACGAAGAGACTCTGCGGCGGGATTTTCAAGGACTTTGGAACACAGGATTTTTTGAAGACATTCGCTTGCGGGTCGAAGACTCCGCGAGCGGCCCGGGCAGAAAAATTGTGATTTTTGAACTGAAGGAAAGACCAATCATTCGCCGCATCCGTTACGACGGGATTCATTCCGTCTCGGAGTCGGACATTCTCGATCGCTTCAAGGAACGAAAAGTGGGACTGACGGTGGAGAGCCAGTTGGACCCGACAAAAATCATGAAGGCGGACACCGTCTTAAAGGAACTGCTCGGTGAACATGGGCGGCAATTCGCCAAGGTCACTCCGCAGATCGAACGCATCGCAAGCAGCAATGCCGTGATTCTGGTGTTCAAGGTTGAAGAAGGCGCGAAAGTCAAGGTCGGGGGGATTCACTTCACCGGCAATCACGCTTTCAGCGATCGCAAACTGATTCGCGCCATGCGCCACGATCGGCCGTACGCAATTCCGATGTACTTCACGGAACTTGGGGTTCTCTCGAAAACCTTCGACAAAGACAAGCTCAACGAAGATCTCGAGGTCGGCGTTCGCGGCCTCTATCAGGACAGCGGCTATTTCCGCGTGCTGGTCAAAGAACCCTTCCTTGAACATATCGACACCCAGACGAACAAACTCGGGGTACCCGTTCCCCTGATGGCGAAGTCGCACGGCAAGGCCGTGAACATCACGATTCCCATTGAGGAAGGTCCGCGCTATCAGATGGGGACCTTGAAGATTGTGAGCGCCGATCCGGACAAAGCCCTGTCGCTGAAAGTAGAAGCACTGAAAAAAGTTTTCCCTTTGACACAGGGCGACGTGCTGAATGTCTCCAAGCTGCGCAAAGCAATGAAAGATTACACCAGCGTCTATGGAGAGTATGGCTTCATCGACTTTACGGCCGAACCGGATTTCGATGTCGACGACGCGAACAAAATCATCAACATCACTTTGAAATTTGATGAGCAGAAGCAATATTACGTCCGCCGCATCGATTTCGCGGGGAACACCACTACCCGCGACAAAGTCATCCGCCGCGAACTTC
>QHYO01000563.1:8814-10700 GCA_003224135.1 Acidobacteriota bacterium
GTCGAAATACGGCGCAACGTCAAGGACGGCACCGTGGACCTCAACTTGAAAGTCCACGAAAAAGGGAAGCAGTCCATCGGATTGAACGGCGGCGTGAGCGGGCTAGCCGGCGGATTTATCGGACTGACCTACCAGACCAACAACTTTCTAGGACTGGGGGAAACGCTGACGTTTTCCGCGCAAACCGGGAGCCGGCAAACGAATTTCATGTTCGGGTTCACGGAGCCTTACATCTTCGACCGGCCGATTTCCACAGGGTTCACAGTGTTTGATTCCGTTTACCGTTATGACCAGCAACAGGAACTCTCGATCCTGGAAAATCAGAAGATCAGCATCAATCCTGCGTCGGCTCAAAACTATACACAGAACAGCAAGGGGTTCACGGTTTTTGCGAGCTTTCTGCCCAAGAGATTTTCCTTCACGCGAATTGGCGTCACCTACGGCTACTCGAAAACGAATATCGACGCCACCACGAACGCCTCACAGATTCTCTTTGAGACCCTCCAGTTCCGCAATTTTTCTGGCCCCTCGGCCCTGCGTGGAATTGTGTCGAGCAAGATCACTCCATCGATCACCTACAACACAATCGATAATCCGATGCATCCAACGCATGGCAAGAGCTTTGCGCTGTCTCTCGGCGTCGAAGGCATCGGCGGCAACGCGCGCAGCATTTCCACTATTTTCGAAACGAAATATTTTCGGCCTATCCATCATCGCAATGTTCTCGGTTTCCGTTTGCAGACCGCCTTTGTCACCGGCTACGGCGGAATCGAGCCTGCACCTAACAACCGTTTTTATACGGGCGGAGACGACAGCATTCGAGGATTCGATATACGCACAGTTTCACCCGTCGCGTTCGTGCCGGTTACGTCGAATACCTCGGTGAGCTTCAGCGATCCCAATCAATTGAGCGGCACGGGACAGCCCGTAACACGAACGATCGGTGTGCCGCTGCTTAGCTACACCATCGTTTACCCGGGCGGGGACACGCAGATTATTGGAAACGTCGAATACCGGATTCCGCTTGCCGGACCCGTTTCGATGTCCCTGTTTTTCGATGGAGGCGTGAACGGAATTCTACGGCGCAGCCAGTTGAAGCTCGACGCAGGTGGCTTCAACCAACTGCAAACTACCTTTCCAAATGTTTCGATCAGCAACTCGCTTCAGCTAGCGCCCGGATCGAACTTTGCTCCCCGCACCTCCACCGGCGTTGAATTCATCGTGCAGTTGCCAATCGTGCAGGCGCCTTTCCGCGTGTACTGGGCTTTTAATCCAACGTTGTACTCGCATGTGGTCACCGCACCCTCAAGCGCTTTTTATTTAAGCGATACCTTTAAGAATTCGTTGCCGCCCGGCGTTTACGACCTGCAGATCGCTCCTTATCTGGACGATCTTCTGAAAAATCCGCAACAAGTTTATTTCAACGAGCGGCGATCCACTTTCAAATTTTCTGTCAGCAGAACGTTTTAGGGGAGAGAAACACTTCATGCCAGCTGAAGCTCGTGGTCTTGCGCGGTCGAAAAACTCAGGAAAACTCACCTGCGTAGTGTCGCTGTTGTTGTCCGCTGTGGTCATCGGTTGTGGCGGCGGTTCGAAAACGGTGGCAGTCACAATTACTCCCACTACCGCAACCGTGAAGCTGCAGGCTACGCAGCAATTCACAGCTACGGTCACCGGAAACGACAACACCAACGTGACCTGGTCTGTGAATAGTGTCACTGGAGGAAACGCAACCGTTGGCACCGTCACGACGCAGGGGCTGTATACGGCTCCTGCCAATGCACTGAACTCGTCTTCGGTCAGCGTGACCGCGACCAGTGTCGCCGATACCTCGAAGTCCGCTTCGGCCACCGTAACCATCAGTTCCGGCGCGACAGTCACCGTAT
>QHYO01000563.1:10853-13900 GCA_003224135.1 Acidobacteriota bacterium
GGCGGACAGCACCAGCAGTGGCCAAACCAATGCTTCCGTGATCCCGGTCGGTGCGCCGACCTTGTCTGCGGTGAATCCTTCGACGGTCGCGCAGAATTCGTATTCTGAGGATGTGTATCTGAACGGAAGCAACTTCACTTCGACCAGCAGCGCGCGCGTGAATGGCAGCGCTGTGGACACCACTTTTGTTTCATCCACAGTATTGCGCGCGCGCATTCCCGCCGCCGACCTGGACACCGCGGTTCCAGCCTTCATCGACGTGATGCAACAGTCTGGCGTGCTGTCCGGCGTCGTTCGTATCAACATTGTAGCGGCGGCGCCAGCGCTCATCAGCACCACTCCTGACAGCACTACAGAAGGAGCAGGTAGTCTTAGCATCACTTTTGATGGCGGGTATTACGGATCGGAAACCATCGCGCAAATCAGCGGTAACGCGCGCAGCGCCACAGTCACTAACAGCCGCCAATTGAACGTGACTGCGACGGGTGCTGACGTCACTACCGCCGGACTCTTTTCCGTTTCGGCCTTAAATAGCGGACTTCCTCAGCAAATCACCGCAGGAAACTTTGCCGTCGCGCCTACGGACTCGCCCACGGTTCTAACAACACTGGGTGTCGGCACCGGTCCCAACTCTGTCGCAATTGACACCTCAACGGGGATTGCGGTGGTGGCGAATACCGGTTCCAATTCGATCTCCTTGATCGATCTGGAGCCTTCCAGTCCCACCTACCTGCAAAAAATGGGCAATCCGATTTCCGTTGGAACTTCGCCGACCAGCGTAGCGGTCGATACTCTTCGTCACCTGGCGCTTACGGTAAGCAATACCAGCGCGGCTTCAAGCGTTACGGTTGTGGACCTCACGACCAAGGCCGTGAAAGCTACGATCACGGACGGTCTGGACGTCTTTCCCTATGCGGTTGGAATTAATCCGCTGACCGGCAAGGCGCTGGTCGTTTATCAAAATTCCAGCAAGGCAACGATCATCGATCTCGATACGCTGGCGGTGACGGCCACTGGCCAAATTCAAACCACGGGCGCCAATCCGCAAATCGCCGTAGACACGCAGTTAAATTGGGCCTTCGTCACGCCCGGCGGCACAGGTTTGGTTTCCGTGGTGGACTTGAACAACAATGGGCGCAATGTGGTCTCGCTCATCGCCGTTCCGTCCTCGAACGGCGCGGTCCGCAAGAGCGGAACTGTAACCATCACCACGACTGGATCTCACAGCGCAACTGTCGGAGAAACGATTGTTGTTGCGGGCGTAAATGATTCCAGTTTTAACGGAACCTTTACCGTGGCAAGCGTTCCGTCTTCCACTTCGTTCACGTATTCGCAGTCCGGCAGCGACACGACCAGCGGAAACGGCACGGTGAGCGTTGCCAATCCGCTTCTTACCATCGGGCTCGAACAAAATACGCGCGGCATCTCCATCAGCCCGGAAACCAAAATGGCGGTCCTCGCCGATCCCGCATCTTCTGCGGTCACGCTGATGAACATGCTCGATCAGACAGTCAGCACGATCACGCTCGAGACCGGTGCAGTTGCAAGCGCAGTGAATCCGTTTACAAACTCCGCGGTCACTGTGAATTCCCTCGGTAATACCGCATCGCTGTTGAATCTGCAGACCAAGAGCCGCACGACGCAATTCACAGTTGGCCGCAAACCGGTCGCGGTAGCGATTGATCCCACGACGAACATCGCAATCACCGCCAACCAGACCGACAACACAGTCTCCGTCATCAAGCTGGGAACGATTCGGCCGTTCCAAATCACGCAGATGAATCCGTTCAATACCTTCACCAGCACGACGGCACAAGCTCTCACCATCGTCGGTAATGGATTCCAGCCCGGCGCGGCGGTGCGCTTCAACGGAACCAATCTGGCTACCACCTACGTCAGTACCCGTGAACTGACAGCGGTGATTCCTACTTCCTATCTGGGAGCTCCGGGACGATACATCGTGGATGTCTTGAACCCGACCAGCACCATTCCTTCGAACGTCAACACCTTTACTGTGATGCAAGCAATCACCGTGGGCACTTCTCCACGCGGCATTGCCCTGGATCGCGCACGCAATCTCGCAGTGGTCACCAATAGTGGATCGAAAACCGTTTCGGTGATCAACACCAGTTCACTCAGCATTTCCGGCACACTGAACGTGGGCACCTCTCCGCAGGGAGTCGGTCTTTCTTCGATCGCCGGACGAGCCGCCGTCGCGAACACTGACGATGACACCGTCTCGGTCATCGATCTCGACAACATCGCTGTCGCGACAACCGTATCCGTGGCGCCAAGCTCCGGAACTTCGAAGCCCATCGGCATCGCCGTTCACCCGGGCTCTGGAAGAGTCGTGGTCGCGGACAGCAACTCCTCCCAAGTGAGCTTCTTCGACATCTCGAGTCCAGGAACTCCAGCGAGTTTGACCGTGGACGCCGGTCCCGAAGCTGTCGCCATCGATCCGACGCGTAATAGACCTTTCCACATCGCAAATCCTCAGCCGAGTGACGGGCTTCTCTCTCCCCACGGGCGCAATCTACGATCCAGACTCGGATACCTTCCTGGTCACTTCGAGCCTCGCAAACAATTTCGGTTCGGTGATTGCGCATCCGGACACCGATACGTACTCGGTGACATTCAATCGAGTGGGCATCAATCCGACATCGATTGACTATAACTACCGCAGCAGCACGCTGGTTACCGCCAACACCAGCAGTCAAACGCTTTCCGTCATGGATTTTCTGACCAAGTCCATCAAAGCCATCATCCCACTGCCGGTCTCACAACAATTCGCTGTCGCCATCGACCCGATGACGAACCGCGCCTTCATCGTGGATCAAAACAACAACCGGGTGATTGTTGTGCCGCTGCCTCGCTGAACGGGACAACCATGCGGACAACTCTCCTCATTCTTTTTTTGCTCATGGTTTTCCTCGTTACCGGGTGCGGTGGGGGAAGCAGCAGTACAACACCAACCGTTTATGTGACCCTGAGTCCTCTCAACGTCAATGTCGCGCTTGGTACGACCCAGCAATTTACAGAAACGACTT
>QHYO01000564.1 GCA_003224135.1 Acidobacteriota bacterium
TTACGGCACGCACATCCTTGTGAACGAAACCACGTATCTGGCCGCCAGGAATTCCGGATTCATTTTTCGCGAGCTCGATCTTATTCGCGTCAAAGGCAAGCTGCAACCGGTCGTCATCTATGAACTGGTAGCCTTCTCACCCGATCTCACCGCCGAGATGCAAACACTCCTCGACCGTTCCTGCGAAGCTCGCGCGCTCTACCGGCAACGCCGCTGGCTCGAAGCTCAAACCGCATTCCAATCCATTCTCGATCAATGGCCGAATGACGGCCCTGCGCGCGCCTATTGGAAACGCTGCCAGGAGTATCTCTTCGACGAGCCTTCCACGAATTGGGACGGCGTTTTTACGATGACTCACAAATGAAGTTCCGCTCGCGCACAAAGAGTCGACGCTGAGTTATCGCTACAGCCTACAGAGTCGCCAGTCCAAATTGGCGGCGCCTCCTCACGTCACCTGTTTAATCTCTCCCGCATCCAAATTCTTCAGACGGCTGTGCCGTGGCTTGGGTTCACAAACCTTTTTTGCCTGTTTTGCTTTCCGAATTCTGGCCTCTATGAGATTTCGGTGATAACGATGTATCGTACTCAACCAAGGCGGTTTCAGAGAGCGGCGTAACCAAAACCATGGCTGTCACAGTCTAATAACCAGCAAAGCTTTTCTGCGCCGCTACCCGAAGAGTCTGGGACGCCACGAGATTTCCCGACTGAAGGAATTCGAATACCAGTATGTGGATCGTTCGTTTAGCTCTACAAAGGCCCTATACGTTTATCGTTATGGCCCTCGTGATCGTCCTTCTGACGCCGCTTGTGCTGATGCGCACGCCCACGGATATCTTTCCAGAGATTAATATTCCCGTTATCAGTCTCGTCTGGACCTTCACTGGCCTCGAGCCGCAGGAGATGGAACAGCGCATCACCGGCAACGTCGAGCGCGGAATCGCCACGCTGGTGAATGACGTCGAACACACAGAATCGCAGTCGCTCAATGGTGTCGCCGTCATTAAGATCTACTTTCAGCCTAACGCCAACATTCAGACGGCGCTCGCGCAAACTGGCGCTATCTCTCAGACGTTCTTGCGCTTCCTGCCGCCGGGAACTACACCTCCGCTGGTGATCATCTATTCGGCTTCCACAGTTCCAGTGATCCAGCTCGGTTTGACGAGCGATACGCTTAGCGAACAGCAGCTCTTCGACTTTGGCAATAACTTCATCCGAACACAGCTCGCAACCATCCAGGGCGCGGCAACGCCTTTTCCCTACGGCGGAAAGCAGCGCCTCGTCTCCGTGGACACGGATCCCGCCGCATTGCAATCCAAAGGTCTGTCCGCGGTGGACATCGTCAATGCCGTCAACCAGCAAAATCTCATTCTGCCAACCGGCACCGCAAAGCTCGGCACGCTCGAATACACCGTCGAGATGAACGGCAGTCCACGCACGGTTAACGAGCTGAATGACCTTCCCGTTAAGACCGTCAAAGGCGCCACAATTTATATGAAGGACGTGGCTCACATCCGCGACGGCTTTTCGCCGCAAACCAACGCAGTTCTTGCCAACGGTCAACGCGGCGTTTTGATGAGTATCTACAAGACGGGCAACGCTTCCACGTTGGATATCGTGGACAAGGTCAAGGCTATGCTCGTGTACAACGCGGCCTCCTATCCCGAGGGCCTCAAGGTCACGCAGTTCTTTGACCAGTCGCTGTTCGTTCGCGCGTCCATTCAGGGCGTGCTCCGCGAAGCTCTGATTGCCGCGGTCCTCACTGCGATCATGATTCTTCTCTTCCTGGGCAATTGGAAGAGCACTCTGATCATCGCCATTTCCATCCCGCTCTCGATCCTGGTCAGCATCCTGCTGCTTAGCGCGCTCGGCGAAACCATCAATATCATGACTCTCGGGGGCCTCGCGCTCGCCGTCGGCATTCTCGTCGACGACGCCACCGTCGAAATCGAAAACATTAACCGCAACCTGGCGATGGGGAAGGAAACCGTTCAGGCCATTCTTGATGGCGCGCAGCAGATCGCTGTTCCCGCATTTGTTTCGACTCTTTGCATTTGCATTGTGTTTATCCCGATGCTTTTTCTTTCAGGCGTGGCGAAATATCTCTTCGTTCCGCTCGCCGAAGCCGTGATCTTCGCCATGCTGGCGTCTTACATGTGGTCGCGCACCATCGTTCCCACGCTCGCCATGTATCTCTTGAGCGCGGAGGACGAATACCACGCTGAAGAGCACGCCGGCGAAAAACAAGGCCTCTTCCGCCGCTACCAGCAGAAGTTCGAACATGCCTTCGAGAGATTCCGCGATGGTTACCGGAACGCGTTAGAATGGGCGCTCGGGATTCCACGAGTGTTCGTGGCGGCGTTCCTGGGCTTTTGCTTTCTTTCAACAACGTTGGTGTTAGTCCTGGGTCGTGATTTCTTCCCGAGCGTTGACGCCGGCCAAATTCGCCTCCACATGCGCGCTCGCACTGGTCTTCGTATCGAGGAAACGGCGCGCCTGGCCGACCAGGTGAATCAAACGATTCGCCAGGTGATTCCCCGGAACGAAATTGTCACCGTCTTGGACAACATTGGCCTGCCATACAGCGGCATCAATCTCAGCTACAGCAACGCCGGCACAATTGGCTCGTCGGACGCCGAGATTCTCGTGCAACTTAAGGGCGAGCGTGGTAAAGGCACCAGCGATTACATCAATGACCTTCGCGGAGTGCTCGCGCAGCAATATCCCGGTGTGCAGTTTTTCTTCCAGCCGGCGGACATCGTCACACAGATTCTAAACTTCGGCACTCCCGCTCCCATTGACGTCGCCATCACCGGCGCGAACCAGCAGGGTAACTACGCGGTGGCACAGAAACTTGCTTCTGAGATGCGCCACATTCCCGGCGCCGTGGACGTTCACGTCCAACAGGCTTTTGATTCGCCAACGCTCTACATGAATATTGACCGTACACGCGCGCAGTCCATCGGCATGCAGGCTCGCGACGTTGCGCAAAACGTTCTCGTCTCGCTCAGCTCCAGTTTTCAGACCGCGCCTACGTTCTGGCTCGATCCCAAAAACGGCATCAACTACAACGTCGCCGTGCAAACGCCGCAATATCGCGTTGATACTTATCAGGCGCTGCAGAACACTCCTGTCAACGCCAGCACCCCGGGCTCGGCTCCGCAAATTCTTGGAAATCTGGTGACTACCACCACTACCGCGCGCCCCGCTTCCGTCTCTCACTACAATGCGAAGTTTTCAAGCAGGTGAGTGCGGTCGAAAAAGAATTGCCGCGCGGCAGTCACATCGTCGTTCGTGGTCAAGTGCAAACGATGCGTAATTCTTTTATCGGACTGAGTATTGGCCTTGTCGGTGCGATCGTTCTCGCTTATCTGCTCATCGTCGTCAATTTCCAGTCCTGGCTTGATCCTTTCATCATCATTACCGCTTTGCCCGGAGCGCTCGCCGGCATCTGCTGGATGCTTCTCATCAGCCGGACCACGCTTAACGTTCCGTCGCTCACCGGCGCTATCATGTGCATGGGTGTGGCCACAGCGAATAGTATTCTTATGGTGTCGTTTGCGCGCGAACAGATGGCGGAAGGGAAAAATGCGATCGATGCGGCTCTCGAGGCGGGCTACGTGCGCATCCGCCCCGTGCTCATGACCGCGATCGCTATGATCATTGGCATGGTGCCCATGGCCATCGGCCTCGGGGAAGGCGGCGAGCAAAACGCTCCTTTGGGACGCGCCGTCATCGGCGGATTGCTTTTCGCGACGTTCGCTACGTTGTTTTTTGTGCCGTGCGTTTTCGCAATCATTCACACACGGCTGGAACGCCGCAGGCATCATTCTGCCGCGACGGCCTGAAAAATCGCTTTTGCGGCAAAATTAGCAGGTAGGGAAAGGTACAGCTTTTATGGCATCGGAAATCGACAGTCAGCCCCGGCCACGCAAAGGCGGACTTTTCGGAGTCCTTGTTTTCGCCGTGGTCGCCCTGGTCGTGCTCGGAGCATTCACCCTGATTCAGCGCCGCTCTCAATACCAGGCCCTCGCCAAAGAAACTGAGACGCGTGCCATTCCCACCGTTGCCGTCATTCATCCGGTCACGGAACCGACTGACGAGGGACTCGTGCTTCCGGGTTCGATGCAGGCTTATGTCGAATCGCCGATTTACGCGCGAACCAACGGCTACCTGAAAAAATGGTATCGAGATATCGGCTCCCGCGTTCGTCGGGGAGAACTTCTTGCCGATATCGATACGCCCGAGGTCGATCAACAATTGATACAGGCGAAAGCCGATCTCGAAACATCGAAAGCGAATGCCAATCTTTCGCACATCACTGCGACTCGATATGAAGATCTCCTCAAATCAGACAGCGTTTCAAAGCAAGAAGTGGACAATGCCTCAGGCGATTTGGCTGCAAAGCAGGCGACGGTCGCTTCGGCAGAGGCAAACGTTCATCGCCTGTATGAACTCGAATCGTTTAAGCATATTTACGCGCCGTTTAGCGGCGTCATCACCCGCCGAAATGTCGATATCGGAACGCTGGTCAACGCCGGCAACGGCGGCGCGACTCAACTTTTGTTCTCTCTGGCGCAAACCGATCCCATTCGCGTCTATGTAAATGTTCCGGAAAGTGCGGCGCCTTCGATCCGCGCCGGCCTTCCCGCCCACCTTGAGCTGACGCAGTTCCCTGGCCGCAAATTCCAAGGCAAAGTCGTTCGTACCGCGGAAGCGATTGACCCGACTTCGCGCACGCTTCTCACGGAAGTCGACGTTCCCAACAAAACCGGCGAACTCCTGCCCGGCGGCTACGCGCAGGTTCATCTAGGGGTCCAGGTCGCAGGCGAGCGCCTGCAGGTTCCCGTAAACGCCTTGCTGTTCCGCTCTGAGGGCCTTCGCGCGGTTACCGTGGATGCGAATCATCAGCTTCATCTGCAACCGCTTACTATCGGCCGGGACTATGGAGTGACGCTGGAAGTTCTGCAGGGTCTTCGCGGCGGTGACTGGATCGTTCTCAATCCGGCGGACTCCCTCGAAGAGGGTCAACATGTCAACATCAAGGAAGCTTCGGTAAAGCCTGCTGCCCCTCCTTCGGCAGCACCACCTGGTTCCGCAGTCCTCTGCGTTGCCGGCTGCACTGTAGGTCCGAAGTATCAGCGCGCCAGTGCGCCCGCTGCCGCTCATTGGGATGTCGCCGAACCTTGGCGCGAAAGCGCTCCGAAGGACGCACTCGGCAAAGGCGAGTGGTGGACGATTTTTCACGATGACGAGCTGAACGCTTTCGAACACGAAGCGCTGCAGTCCAATCAAACCATAAAAATTTCCGTTGCTCGTCTCGAACAGGCCCGAGCTCTTGCGGCCATCCAGATTTCCACCCAATTCCCTCAGTTAGGCACTGCTCCTGCCGCTGAACGCCAACGTCTTTCTGGCAACCGTCCGCCAAACAGCAATTTCACCGTCGTCAGTCCCGTCTCACAGAATAGTTACACGCTGCCCTTCACCGTCAGCTACGAAGTTGACCTCTTTGGCAGGCGCCGCCGCAGCATTGAAGCCGCCGAAGCCAGCTATCAAGCGAACGCTGCCGACCTTGAAAACGTTCGTCTCCTTATCACTTCCGAACTGGCAGGAGATTATTTTTCCCTCCGCCAGCTCGACACGCAAATCACGCTTCTCTCGCGTACTGTCGATGCCCTCACCAAAGGCCTCGACCTCGTCAACTCCCGTTACCACGGCGGCGTCGCATCCGGCCTCGACGTTGCGCAAGAAGAAACTCTTCTTTACACCACGCGCACCCAGCTCACCTTGTTGAATCAGCAGCGCAAACAATTTGAAGACGCCATCGCCGTGCTTCTCGGCAAATCCGCTCCTGATTACCACGTCGGGCCACGCGACCTCGCAGGCGAACCTCCCGCGCTCAATGCTGGCTTGCCATCCGATTTACTGGAGCGCCGCCCCGACATCGCCGAAGCCGAACGTCAAATGGCCATCGCCAACGCGCAAATCGGAATCACTAAAGCCGCTTACTATCCTTCGCTGAATCTTTTTGGCACCGGCGGCTGGCAGGCTGCCGACGTGGCTAAACTCGCCAACGTGCAAAGCACGTTTTGGGCGATCGGTGCAAACGTCGCGGAAAGCATCTTCACCGGCGGCGCTCGCCGCGCCCAGGTGCAGTTCGCGCAAGCCAATTACGACGCCACCGTCGCCAATTATCGTGGCACGGTCCTCGAAGCTTTCCGTGAAGTTCAGGATGGCCTTACCGGCCTCGTGGTTCTCGATCAGGCCTTCCAGTCTCAGCAACAAGCGGTTGATGCATCCCGCCGCAATCTGGATATCGCCACCAGCCGGTACAAAGGCGGCCTCGTCAGCTACCTCGATGTTGTCACTGCGCAACAGACTCTTTTGACCAACGAGCAGCAGCTCGCCGTCCTGCAAGGCCAGAAACTAGTCACCAGCGTCCTCTTAGTGAAAGCCCTCGGCGGCGGGTGGGATGCTTCGAGCCTCGCCGCCATCCAAGTCAAAGCCCATCCCAAAGACATTATTGCCCCTTAGGACAGTTCCCTTTTCCCCATCTTGCCGCAAAGAAGATCGAGCATGCTCCGTGCTTTTCCCTCAAAATTTAGCTTGTAGGGCGACTCAAGATTGGTAGGGCTGCATTAGATCGTAGGGGCTATCTCGTTCCAGCCAGGTCGCTGGCTTTGATAACGCAACCGGCGTTCAGGTCAATCCGCCGGACGGAGATAATAGATAATGCGTAGGACTCTTTTTGCAGGGGCAATTCTCTTCGGCTTGGTGTGCTTCGTTCCCGGTAGTTC
>QHYO01000561.1 GCA_003224135.1 Acidobacteriota bacterium
CAACAATTCCGCGCGCGAAATTCCGTCACTGCTTTCAAGTGCAATCCACTTTGCGCGCGCCATGTACGGCGCGGGAATAATCTTCGGGCGTTCGGTCAATTCTGCAAACGACTCATCCGAACATTTGAACGAAAGACATACCGGCGCAGGCTCAAGTGGCGCGACCGCAAACATTTTTCCAGCCACTTTAAACACCAGGTCATTGCCCCACTGAATCTGTTCCGTAGCATGGGGAAACGCCAAACAGGTTTTGCGAAGCCACTCGACATCCATCGTGTTTCTCGAATCGATCCGGACTCGCAACGTATCCTACGCCGTCAGCAAACCCCATCCAAGCCTCAATCCAGCTCCGGCAATTTCCAGCGCCGAGCCGTTGGCGGCATGTACAGCCAGCAGCCGCTCGAATATTCGCGGCCGCGTGGCCAAAACGCTCATGGCTCGCTGTTGCAAGGGGGTTCCGCCCAACGTGAGCAACAGTTTCGCCATAAATTGCGGTTTGCGCCGCAGACTGCGGTGCGCCGCTTCGTAGCCGCTCAAATCGCCGCGTTCGAGCGCGTCGCTGAGCGCACGAACTTGCTGGAACGCCAGTCCCAAGCCTTCACCCGTGATCGCATCCACGGTTCCCGAAGCGTCGCCGAGCAGCGCCACGCGTTCTCGCGTCACTCGTCGCAAGACATGGTTGCGAGAAACTGCGCCTCGCTCTTTGTCAATCGTTGCGCCACCCTTCAGTCTACTCGCCAGCTCCGGAAAATCGTTCAACGCTTCATGCATCCTCAGGCGGGAATCGCTTGACATCACCACCACGCAAACTTCTTCCGCTCCGACGACCGTCACATATGCCTGGGCCCGGGCGCTCCAGTGCACTTCCAGAAGATCCGTCCACGGTTTCACACGGAAATGCCGCCGGAACGCAAATCGGTGCAGCGAGCTTGAATGATTAACCAGTCCGGCCCACTTGCGCATTTGTGAAGCGTGTCCATCAGCGCCGATGATCCACTGCGCGCGCATCAATTGCCCCGCAACGCGAATCCCATCTCCTTCCAACCCATCGACGCGGGTCTTCCAGAGAAATTCCGCGCCCGCATCAGTCGCGGCCGTTAGCAACGACTGGTGTAAGTCCGCGCGGCGAATTCCGAGAGCGTGCCCGTGTGGAAATTTTGCCTCGACGTGGGTCTTATTTGCGATGTAGCGGATTCCGCGAAAGGGAACTCCCGGCAAGCTTTTGGGTTTAACACCGATTGCTCGCAGCGACTCCAGCGTCTCCGGCAACAACCCTTCGCCGCAAACCTTTTCGATGGGAGGCTGCGCAGCGTCTACCACGGTCACACAAAAATTTTGCGCTCGCAGTGCGACCGCTGCCGCAAGGCCGGCAGGTCCTCCGCCAACAATAATTACCTCCTTGTGATCCATCATAGAAAGCGGGGAAGCCCTGGAAACTACGGCGGCTCCGTCCTATCAAACAGATGCAAGGGCGACGCGCGAGGATGCAGCTGCAATCGCGGAGACGAAAAATTTACATCTTTTGCGTCTCAGCATAGCGCCGGAAAAAAGAGTCCGCCTTCCATTGCGGCCGTTCAGCCGAATTGGCGGTGTCCACCAGCAAACGCCTGACAAGTTCTTCGTATCGCGCTGCAGACTGCAGATCCACGGGCTGATTTACATCATCGCTTGGAGCGTGATAGCGCTGCGTGAGCCAGTCCTTGAAAATTGTTGCTTCTGGTGAGTTTGGTTCGTAGAACACGTCCATGATCACTGACGGGATGCCGTGCCGGATAAAATTGTATTGGTCACTTCGCACAAACAGATTTCGCAGCGGCTCAGGATCGGCGACCGCCTTCACTCCAAGTGACTTTGCAATGGCGGCGGCCCGGTCGCCCAGCGTCGAATCGTTGATTCCCTGCACGCGCAGGATTTTCAAGGGCACGATGGGCAAAAACATGTCGATATTGATGTCGGCCACGATGGATTTCGCGTCCACCGTCGGATGCGCCGTAAAATACTTCGAACCGAGCAGCCCCTTCTCCTCCGCCGTCACCAGCACAAATAAGATCGATCGCTTCAGTTTTTCGGGATGCTGCTTCAGTGAAGCCGCGATGTCCAGCGCCGCCGCCGCGCCGCTTCCGTCATCCATCGCGCCGTTGTAGATATTGTCTCCGTTTACCGGCTCGCCGATTCCAATGTGATCGAGGTGCGCAGAAAGGACCACGTACTCATTTTTCAAGTTCGCTTCTGTGCCTGAAAGCTTCGCGATTACATTCGCCGATTCCAGATTCATCTTCTGAATCGCCTCGCGCGCCTTCAGAGAAACCCTGAGATCGAAGTGAGGCAGCGGCTTGCGGTCGCGCCCGAGCGCCGCAACTTCGGCGAAGGTATGTCCCGAGCCCGCAAACAACTCCTCCGCCGACGCGGGATTGAAAACCAGCGAAACTTTCAGTCCCGCGACTTCATTGAATTCCGGATCGGCCAAATCCATCGATGGATGCGCGCGGTTTAACGACATGCGAGACCACGGAATGTCCATCGACGCTGGATTTGGAATCACGATCATCCCGATTGCTCCGCGATCCGCGTATCGTTTCCAGCGTTGTCCCAGTCCTCCGTAATGCGCCGCAAGAGAACCGGGCACGGTTGAAGGCGATCCTGCAAGATACACCACAACTTTTCCCTTCAAGTCGAGATCGGCCAACTCATCGAGTTTGCTTTCGGGAACCTGCAGGCCGTTACCTGCGAATACCATCGTCGCGTTGATCTCGTCGTCGGATCCTTCCACTCTTGTTGAGAAGTAAGCGTCATCGCCCAGGGTTACCGGATTCGCTTGCCCATTCAGGGAAAGAAACGCGTAAGAATTGTTTTCGTCAATCTGGCGCTGCACGAATTTTATGTTCTGGTAGTAGCCGTCCGTTCCCGCCGGCTCAAGCCCAGCGCGCTTGAGTTGTTCCACGACGTAGGCTTCCGCTTTGCGCAAACCCAGGCTTGCGGTTTCGCGCCCTTCCATGCTGTCATCCGCAAGAACTTTGACGTGGTCCCACCACGATTTGCCGTCGAACAGAAGCTTTGGAACTTTTTGCCCAGCAGCGAAGGTGGCACTGAGCAGCAGAACCGAGAGCGCGAGCGAACGCCGAAGGAAAATAGTCTTAGTCATGAGATTAACCCGCACTTTATGGACATACCCTGGTATAGAGCCGCACGGTTTCGGGCAAGACTCAATTATTTTGCCCGGCTGAATTCCACGAACTCACGTCCCGCGTACAACCGATACTTGCCGCTCTCCGCGGCGGCGACCTGGAGGGGTACCGGCCGCTTGATTTCCGCATCTTTTTGCGACGCCACCCGGAAAATATCGTTGGCCGCCAAATCCAGCACCACGAATTTTCCGCCTTCAATAAATCCGACGCCGTATGCGCCAGGCTTCAGCGTTTGCGCGCCAAACTGCAATGTCACTTCCGAAATCAAATACGCCTGATATTTTTCGCGAATTCCTGTCGAGTATCCCGAATTGTCAACTAGCCCCGCCAGTACGTACAGATCATCGGAGAAATGGACGCCACCGGTATTTCGCATCTGCGCCGGCGCCGTCTGCCCACGAAAAAAGACGGATTCCGGAAAAAGCTTTGGCTTGATGTCCGACGCCTTCAGCACCGTATCTTTGTCCGGCTTCGGCAAGGCCGATTGGCTGTTCACCGCCGGCGATGCTGCGAGCAGAAATGTGAAAAGAACCGCGCCGCCAAAACGAAAAAAGTGCTCTCTGTGGTGTCGCATCTTGCCTCCGAATTTCAATCTATCGGCTGTAAAGAGTACATCAACTGGTTTGCGAAAGCAGGTTTTGTCGCAATGAGCTCTACAAGCGTGTTCCGTGTCGCCCGGATAGTTGTGCTAATGTACGCCCCCTCGTTTTCGATGGAGGAGTTAACGCATGGTTGAACGGCGCGAATTCATAAAGGTGTTCTCAATGGCAGGGCTGAGCGGAACGCTTCTGCCTGGAGTGCTCTGGGCGCAGTCAGAAGGAAAGGCGGCCATCACCAAAGAAATGATTGATCATGCCGCGAAGATTGCCGGCGTTGCGATCTCAGACGAGTACAAAGCCATGATGCTTGCGAATCTCAACGATCATGCCAAAGGCTTCAAGGAAATTTTCGAGCTCCATATGGCAAATTCCGTCGAACCTGCGCTCTTGTTCCTGCCAGAGACTTCCGGCGTAGATTTCGACGCCCAAAAAGTTCCGATGCGCATGTCGAGCGCGCCTGCGATCGCCGTGTCGAAGAACCCGGAGGAGCTGGCGTTCTTAACTGTTCGTGAACTTTCGGAGCTGGTGCGCACACGAAAAATTTCCTCGACCTCCTTGACAAACATCTATCTCGACCGCCTGAAACGTTACGATCCGAAATTAAAATTTGTGGTCACTCTTACCGAAGAGCGCGCCCTCGCGCAGGCAAAAGAAGCTGACCGTGACATAGCGGCTGGAAAATATCGCGGTCCACTCCACGGCTTGCCGTGGGGCGCAAAAGATCTCCTCGCCGTAAAAGGCTATCCGACAACATGGGGTGCCGGCGGTTTTGAAAGGCAGGTCATCGAAGAAGAAAGCTCACACTTGGGGCGCTAGCCAATGGCGACCGTTGGTTTGGCGGCATCACTCGCAATCCCTGGAATCCTCGTCAAGGCTCCAGCGGTTCCTCGGCTGGTCCCGCGTCCGCGACCGCTGCAGGCTGTGTTGCATTCAGCATCGGTTCGGAAACGCTCGGTTCGATTTCGTCACCGTCAACGCGTTGCGGCTGCACCGGCCTGCGTCCCACGTTTGGTTTTGTTCCACGCACAGGCGCCATGGCCCTTTCCTGGAGCATGGATAAACTCGGGCCCATTTGCAGAAGTGTTGAAGACTGCGCGCTGGTTCTCGACGGGATCTACGGTCCCGACGGCAAGGACCGGGCAGTCGTACAGAATGCCGCGTTCAATTGGAATGCCAACCTCGATTGGCGCAGTCTGCGAGTCGGCTACGTGAAAAAGGATTTCGAGCCCGCGACGGAATCGCAGCAGCCGCAAACCGCGGAAGAAACGACCGCCACGCCCGAAGAGCGCGAAAGGCGAGAGAAGGCGCGCAAACGT
>QHYO01000562.1 GCA_003224135.1 Acidobacteriota bacterium
ACCGGTTATTTCCTGAAATGTATCGAAGAGAACAAGACACCGTTCAACGATGGCATCAACGGGTTGCGGGTCGTGCGGTTGCTGGAGGCCGCGGAAAAATCCGTCAGCCAACGCGGGGCCCTGGTGACTCTGTGAACGAATTCGTTTCGATTGCTCCTTCCGTTAAGCTCGGTAAGGATGTCAGGCTCTCCAAATTTATCAATCTTTATGGCTGCGAAATAGGCGACGAGACCAAGATCGGCGCTTTTGTGGAGATTCAGAAAAACGCCAGCGTGGGCAAGCGCTGCAAGATTTCGAGCCACACTTTCGTGTGCGAGGGCGTCGAGATTCAGGACAACGTTTTTGTCGGACACAGCGTAACATTCATCAACGATTCCTATCCGCGCGCCACGACGGCGTCCGGCGAACTGCAGACCGAGGTGGATTGGAAGGTCGAAAAGACGGTGATCAGCAAGGGTGCATCGATCGGCTCCGGCTCGACGATACTAAGCAACATCACCGTGGGTGAGAATGCGATCGTGGGCGCCGGCAGCGTAGTGACTAAGGACGTCCCAGCAAACGCCATCGTCGCGGGAAACCCGGCAAGAGTTTTGCGATACCTAAAACAGGAGAAGCAATAACCGAAATGACGAGCACAACGAAAGTCCCATTTCTTGATCTCGTGACACCTCACCAGGAGCTCAAGGCGGAGCTCATGCAAGTGGTTGAGAAGGCCCTCGGCAACGCGGGCTTCATCGGGGGGCCGATGGTGGAGGACTTCGAGCGGGAATTTGCAAAGTTCTGCGATACAAAATATTGCGTCGGCGTAAACAGCGGAACGGACGCGCTGCGGTTTGCGTTCATGGCAGCAGATGTGAAACCTGGCGAGATCATTGTCACCGTTTCTCACACGTTTATTGCGACCACGGAAGCGATTTCACAAGTCGGCGCTCACATTGCCTTCGTGGACATCAACGAGCAGACGTACACGATGGACCCGGAGAAACTTCGCGAGTATCTCGAGACCCGCTGCGAGTTTGACAAAACCCGTGGAAAGTTGATCGAGAAAGCGTCAAAACGCGTGGTTTCGGCGATCGTTCCTGTTCATCTCTACGGCCAAACGGCGGATATGGACCCGATTCTGGACCTCGCCAGCAAATACAACCTGATTGTGATTGAAGACGCCTGTCAGGCTCACGGGGCTGAATATTTTTCCGGCAAGGAAGGCGTCTGGAAAAAGGCCGGCACCATGGGCCGTGCTGCCGCGTTCAGTTTTTATCCGGGCAAGAATTTGGGAGCCTGCGGCGAAGCGGGAGCGATTACTACGAACGACCAAGAGATGGCCAAGCGCATGAAGATGATCCGCGATCACGGCCAGGCAAAAAAGTACTACCACGACATCGAAGGTTATAACGGGCGGCTGGACTCCATTCAGGCGGGCTGGCTCTCGGTGAAACTGCGCCATCTGGCCAAGTGGAATGAGTCGCGGCGCAATCTTGCCCACCGGTATCACGAGTTGCTTACGAAAGTGAAGGATTCTGTGGTAATTCCTGTTGAGGCTTCCTGGACGAAAGGTGTTTACCACCTCTACGTCGTCCGTGTACAGGATCGGGAAGCACTGCAGGCGTCTCTTCTCGAAGCCGGAATTGGCACAGGGATCCACTACCCGATTCCCCTTCATCAACAAAAAGCCTATGAGCATCTCGGTCACAAAGCCGGAGACTTTCCCGTCACCGAGCGCATTGCGCGAGAGATCGTTTCGCTCCCCATGTTCCCGCAACTCCTCTATACCCAGCAGGATGAGGTCGTCAGTCGAGTGAAGGACTTCCTTGCGGCGACTGTCGTAGCGACACGCTAGCCCGTTTAAAGCCAGTTTTTTCCGTGTTTTCTAGTCCCGGATTCTTGTGCGGCCCTTGAAAAATGGCCGCGCTAAAGTCCGTACCCTTCTTGCGTTCCAAGTAATCACGTCGTTCGACACCTCCTCGAGACAAAGAAGATTCATGCCCTTGCGCGGATTTCAAATGCCTCGGATCGATCGTTTGGCCACGGTTTACGTGTGTCATCCGCTTGCGAGGCTGACCGGTTGGACATGGAGATACTGTGTACCCGTGTTGGCGTATCACAGCATTTCTGAGAATCTATTCGGGAAATTACATCCCTACCATCAGATCAATACGTCCGCCTCTGTGTTTGCGCTGCAAATGAGGTGGCTCCGCCATGCCGGCTATCGCACGATTGATCTTCCAGAAATGATGAATGCTCTCGCGACCGGGCGGGATTTGTCCAAGACCGTTGTGCTCACCTTTGACGATGGCTACCAGGATTTCTATACGGATGCATTCCCGGTGCTGAAGCAGTGCGGCTTTACGGCAACGGTCTTCCTGGCCAGCGACCGCATTCGAAATACCGCAGCATGTATCGAAGGCGCGGACTATCTCACCTGGTGTGAGGTACGTGAGTTGCATTCCCAGGGAATCAGTTTCGGCTCTCACTCCGTAACTCACGCTGATTTTCGCTCGCTTGGCCCAGAGGAGATCGACTACGAACTCGGCTATTCCAAAGAAACGATCGAACAGGAAATTGGAGTGCCGGTCGAGTCGTTTTCCTACCCTTTTGCGCTGCCGGAAGAGGATCGCGACTTCACCCGGTATCTCGCAGACATCCTCGAAAACCTGGGTTATAAAAACGGTGTTTCATCCGCCATCGGCAGAGCCAAACCAGGAGACACACGCTTCTTTCTGCCGCGTCTGCCAATCAATTCGTGGGACGACGTCGAACTTCTCCGAGCAAAACTCGAAGGGGGATACGACTGGCTTCATTGGCCACAATGGTTTTACAAATTTGCGCACCACAACGTCTCACTGATGGCTGGACGTTCGCACGATCAGGTGGGGAGCACGAAGTGACCCCAAGGTTCTTTCGCCCGTCTCGCGCCGCCGAACCGTTAGCCGCTCAAACACGACGTTATTCTTAAAGCATTCAGACTGTAGTCTTTGCGGTGGCAATCCGAGCTTTCCCGAGGGTTGTGGTAGTCTGATGGATGCCACATTGGTCGTTCCGTGTGATGTTGTAATGGATTGATTTTAGGCTGGTTACGGCTTAGAGCGGGAGTCCGGCTGGTATCAGCGTGACTTTCATGGCGGTAGCGCATCAAGAGGGCGGACTTAAGGAGGTCAAGACACATGAAGGAGCGTCAGAAGGTTGTGGTCGTTGGTCTGGGCGAGGTGGGCAAACCCCTCCTTGAGCTCGCCTCCCGCCATCACGAGGTGATCGGCGTGGATATCGAACCTCCTAAGCGGGTCGAGAATGTCGATGTACTTCACATCTGCTTTCCGTTCGAAATCAAAGACTTCATCGGGGAGGCCGCTCGGTATATCGAGCTCTTCAAGCCTGCGCTGACAATCGTCAACAGCACCGTGGGCATTGGGACAACAAGAGCGATTGCCGAGCGCACTGGCAGTGCTGTCGTGAACAGCCCGGTGCGTGGCAAACACGTGCGGATGCTCGAAGAACTGCAACATTACACCAAGTTCGTGGGCTCTAGCGATCCCGCTGCTGCCCAACTCGCCGCGAAGCACTTTGAATCCATGGGTTTGAAAACCAAGATTCTTTCTGCTCCCGAAGCGACTGAGCTGGCCAAGCTGACGGAAACCACTTACTTTGGTTTGATCATCGCCTGGGCGCAGGAAGTTGAGAGGTACTGCGATCGCGTGAATCAGGACTACGCCGAAGTCTCCTCGTTTTACGACGAAATCAAGTTCTTGCCGGCCAAGTATTTCCCTGGAGTCATCGGTGGCCATTGCGTTATGCCTAACATTGACATCCTTTCTAAATTCGAGAATTCGGAGCTGCTCAAGGCGATCAAGACCTCCAATCAGAAAAAAGTCGCTCGTGATGCCGGCAAGAAATCGGAGCCACAGGACGTGAAGAAGATCCCGGCGACCGAGTCAGTTCGATAAGACGATTGCGGTAATTACCTATCTGCCGACAACCAAAAACAAGACCGCGACGCGATCCCTGTCCATGAACAACTCTCCTGGAAGCAAACAGTCTGGTGTTTCTGTGCTCACTGGTCCGCAGATCGCCCGCAATCGACAGCTAGAAGGAAAGCGGGTCGCGATGGTTACCTATTCCCCCTATCCGGATGATCCGCGACCGCGTCGTGCCATTGACGCCCTAAGGGGCGAAGGCATGACTGTAGACCTCATCTGCCTGGCTCAGGGCAACTCCCAGAAGCAGGAAACCTCTGGCGGCCTCGAGGTTCTGCGCGTGCCGATGAAGCACCGCCGCGGTGGCAAGCTGAACTATGCCTTTCAATATGGAAGCTTCATTCTCATCTCGTCATTGATCTTTGCCTGGCGCTCATTCACACGCCGCTATGATCTCGTATACGTCCACAACATGCCAGACATCCTCGTATTGAGTGCCCTGGTACCGAAGGCTTTAGGAGCCAAGGTCATCCTCGATCTGCATGATCCGATGCCCGAGCTCATGACGACTATTTTTAACTTGGACAAGGAGAGCTTCAGCGTTCGACTCATCCGTCGCATGGAAAAGTGGAGTATCGCGCGTACGAACCTGGTGGTCACCGTAAACCTGGCCTGCAAACACATTTTCTCCGCGCGCAGCTGCAAGCCGGAAAAAATCGCCGTCGTCATGAATGCTCCGGACTCCAGAATATTCCCGTTCCGCGCGGCGCCGGAACAACCGACGGCTCAGCAAGATGCCGCTAAGTCTTTCGTGTTCATGTATCACGGCTCACTGGTCGAACGTAATGGGCTGGACCTTGCTGTCGAGGCGCTGGCGCTGGCGCGGGAAGGAATGCCCACATCAGAATTGAGGGTGTACGGTCCAAGCACGCCGTTTCTGGAGCGCGTGATGGAAACGGTCAAAGCCAAGGGCATGCAGGACATCGTTCATTATTTCGGACCGCGTCGCCTCGAGGATCTCGTCCGTGAAATTGATGGGTGCGACGTCGGCGTTATTCCGAATCAGCGAAATCCGTTCACGGACATCAATACACCCACACGAATCTTCGAATATCTGGCGATCGGGAAGCCGGTCATTGCACCCAGCACGCCGGGCATTCAGGATTACTTCAACGAAGAGTCCCTGGTGTTCTTTGAAGCAGGGAATGCTCAAGATCTCGCCAAGCAAATGCAATATGCCTACTCCCATCGTGACCACTTGATTGAAATCGCACGCAAGGGCCAGCAGATCTACCTTGCACACACCTGGGAGCAGGAAAGGCAAACGCTCCTCTGTGGAGTAAGCAAAATCCTCGACGAACGGGTAACGGATAGACAATTTCAATGAAAAAGACTGCATTGGTTACGGGCGCGGAGGGATTTGTCGGGTCTCACTTGGTCAAGTTTCTTCAAGCCAAGGGTTGGAGTGTGGTCGGATCGTATCTACAGCGCGGCTCGCTCTCCTTCCCGGAGTTGCCGAATCTCCGTTTCACGCCATGTAATCTCGGAAATGGCCAGCGCATCACGCAAATCCTTGCGCAGTACGAGCCGACGCACATATTTCACCTGGGGGCGCAA
Organism: Acidobacteriota bacterium; assembly: GCA_003224135.1. Lineage (GTDB taxonomy): Bacteria > Acidobacteriota > Terriglobia > Acidiferrales > UBA7541 > Acidiferrum. Next base: position 5,526 of record QHYO01000562.1, read on the forward strand.
AGCCTGCCTACCCTATCATGGGCGGATCCGGTCACAACCTTCGAATCGAACGTGATGGGCTCCCTATACCTGTTTGAGGCAGCACGTCATATGAAACGCCGCCCGGTAATTGTTTCGGCGTGTTCGAGTGCCGAATACGGAAACGTACCAGCATCGGCGATTCCGGTCACCGAAGAGCAGCATCTTAGGCCATTGCATCCGTACGGAATCAGCAAAGTCTGCCTGGACCTGCTGGCGCGTGAGTATTTTCTGGATTACAACATTCCGGCAGTGAACATCCGCCTCTTCAACACCACTGGCCCCGGCAAAACAAGTGACGCCCCTTCGGATTTTGTACGGCAGCTGGTCCGCATCAAGAAGGGCTTGCAGTCCCCGATCATCGAAGTTGGGAACTTAGAACCCCGCCGGGCCTTCCTCGATGTAAAGGACGCCGTGCGCGGATTCCATCTCGCCGCAATGAAGGGGAAACGTGGAGAGGCCTACAATCTTTGTGCTACCCGGACCTGTCGGATTCGCGAACTCCTGCACACTGCGATCCGCCTGTCCGGTGTGAAAGCCGAGATCCGACCCGTCGCGAGACTGATGCGCCCATCTGACGAAAAAATCATCTTTGGCAGCACGCAAAAGATTCGCAAGGACATGGGCTGGAAACCCTTGAATTCGCTCGACGAGACCCTGAAGTCCATGTTGGATTACTGGGATGCTGTCCTGTGATCGTCGGAAAGGCCCGATCGGGTTCGCGCGCCGTCACGAAATACTTTCTGCCCAACTGTGAATAGCAAATCCCAAAAGGTTGCTCAGCCGGAACATCCTCTTCGGCAAGACCCTCCTGCTCTTTTGCTCGTTGGCGGGCTGGGAACGCGACTGCAATCCGTACTGCCCTCGACCCCCAAGCCGCTGGCTCCCGTTGGGGATGTTCCTTTTCTTCAACTATTGGTCAGGCAACTGCGATCGCAAGGTATCAGGCGCATGGTGATGTGTACGGGGCACCTTGCCGCACAGGTGGAAGAACAGTTCGGCGACGGCCATCAATGGGGGGTCAGAATTGACTACTCGAAAGAATCGCGCCCGCTTGGAACAGCCGGTGCGGTGAAATTCGCCGAACGCTTTCTCTCTGGAGTTCCCGAATTCTTGCTTATGAACGGTGACTCCTTTCTCGAACTCGATTTCTGTCAGTTCCTGCGCTTTCACCGGGAGCATGGCGGAATGGTCAGCATGGCGGTACGGAGAGTTCCCGATGCAGCGCGTTACGGAACCGTCGAAGTGGATCGAAATCATCGCGTCATTGGCTTCAGCGAGAAAAATGGAGTCCAAGTTCCAGCCCTGGTAAATGGTGGTGTGTATATTTTCAACCGCGCTGTCTTCGAGCACATTCCGGAGGGACCAGCCAGCCTTGAAAAGGATGTATTCCCCAGGCTCTTGCAGCATGGTGTGTATGCGCTCGAGCAGCATGGAATGTTCATCGACATCGGGACACCTGAAGATTACGCGCGGGCGCAAACTCTCCGCCAAAGCCTCGACCGGGCTGCGCGATCCGAATTACAGTAAGGACCAACGATCGTCGGCTCCCTTTAGGATCGTATGGACGGACGCCAGGTGAACCGTTGCGAAAAGTTCCCGCGTGCCTCGGTGAGTCAACGGAAGAAGGAAATCCAAGCGCATGATCATAACTCGCACTCCACTACGAATCTCGTTCTTCGGCGGCGGCACAGACTATCCGGTCTACTACCGTGAATTCGGTGGTGCCGTATTGTCCACGACGATCGACAAGTCCTGCTACATAACTTGCCGCTACTTGCCACCTTTTTTCGAATACCACAGCCGTATCTCTTATTCGAGAATCGAAAACGTCGACGACAACGGTGCCTTCGAACATCCTTCCGTCCGCGCGTGCCTCGAGTATTTAGGCGTCGTCGAGGGAGTCGAGATTCATCACGTCGCTGACTT
>QHYO01000083.1 GCA_003224135.1 Acidobacteriota bacterium
GAGAGCGGCTTCGACGCCTTCGCGGAGGGAGATGAGAAAAGCAGAGAGCAAGAACGCTCCAGTTGAAAATGATTTGCAACTACGATTGTAAGTTTACCGCTAGAAGCGCAGCAGGTCAATCGGACTAATCTAGTCCTATTTCTTCGGGATAGAATACACGAGCCTTATGAAAATTGCAGGTTCACAGGAAACGAGGCTGGCGGGGGGCTGGCGCCAGAGGTTTGCCCGCCTCCTTGCGCTTGCGTCTGCAATTGCGGCGCTATTTCTACTGGCTGCCACCTTAGCTCCGGCGCAGTCCTCAAGCAAAGCGGCAAAACAAGGACCGAAGGACGATTCCAGGCAAGCGGAAAGATTGGCTGGAGAGGGGGACAAGGCAGCTGCCGCAGGCAAGCTGCGGGAGGCCCTTGCGGACTATGCGCAGGCGGTGAAGGCGGCACCGGGGGACACAGGAATTGCGCGAAGGGCCGCGGCGATGCGAGCGCAAGTGGTGCAAGCACTCGTTGACCAGGCCGAAACGAATGCGCTCGACGGAAACATTGTGGGCGCGACGGAGCTGATGAATGAGGCGCTGCACATCGATCCGGGCAATACGATCGTGGCGGAGCGGCTGGCGCAACTGAAGCAGATGCCGAAGGAATATCTGCCACCGGGAGACAAAGAGGATCAGGAACTGAAAGGCCCGGCCGTGCTGAAGCCGCAGCCGGGCAAGAAAGCCGTCAATGTACGCGGGGACTCAAAGAGCGCCTACGAGCAAGTTGCGCGAATGTTTGGAATTACGGTGGCGTTCGATCCGGACTTGACCGCGCGGAATATCAAGCTGCGAGTGAACGACGTGGATTTTTACACGGCAATGCAACTGTTGGGCTCCGAGACGCAGACTTTCTATCGCGTGGTGAACTCGACATTGATTTTCGTAGCGTCGGACACGATCGCAAAACGCAAAGAATACTCGGAAGAAGTGGAACAAACATTCCGGCTGGATAGTGCTGTCGCGCCTGAAGACGTGACTGAGCTTTTGCGCGTGATTCGCGAAATCACGAATTCGACACGCATCAGCATGGACACGAAGAACCACAGCCTGACGCTGCGCGAAACGGCTGACAAAGTGAAGCTGGCGGGACAGCTGATTAAGGAATTGGAACAAGCGCGCCGCGACGTCATGCTGGATATTGAACTGCTCGAAGTGGACCGGAACAAAGCGCGGACCTTGGGAATAACCCCGCCCTCGAACGTACAAGCGTTTCCGCTGAATTCAAGCGACGTGGCGAAGCTGGAAGCCGCGACGGATCTGACCAATCTACTGACGTTGATAGCGCAGGTTTTTACCGCGCGAGGAATTACGGCGAGTCCCACGGACGTGTTGCCGGTAGGCGGAGGAAAAAGCACGTTCCTACTCACGATGCCGAACGCGTCCGCGATATTTTCGGATGGATTATCGCTGGTAAAAAGCGGGCGAGAGATTTTGATGCGCGCGCAGGACGGCAAGCCGGCAACATTTTTTGTGGGGCAGCGATACCCGGTGACCCTGTCGCTGCTTTCAACGAGCCTGGGAGGCACGACGGTTGGCGGTGCAGTGACGTCAACGACGTTTGCGCAAACAAATTTTGCCGTAGGGCAGAATCCGGTCGCGGTGGTGGCGCAGGACCTTAATAACGATGCGAAGCCGGACCTGGCAGTGGTGAACAAGGGAAGCAACTCCGTCTCCATTTTACTCAACAACGACAACGGAAATTTCACCGTGCCGACGGGATCGCCAATCCAACTTGGCACGAACGAGCAATTGCCATCGGCAATCGCGTCGGCAATTTTTCGTGCGACGGATGCAACGCACCTGGCGCAGCCCGCGGATCTGGTTATCGCGAACAGCGGATCGAATACGGTGAGCGTGTTGCTCGGAAGCCAGAGTTTTGACGGAACGTTTACGGAAGCGGCGGGCTCCCCGTTCACCGTGGGAACAAATCCGAGCGCCGTGGTGATCGGGGATTTTAACGGCGATGGAAATCTGGACTTCGCGGTGGCAAACGAAGGCGACAACACGATTTCCGTTTTCGCGGGCGATGCACTGGGCGGATTCACACCGTTCCCGAAGTCGCCGTTCGCGCTGCCAGCCACAGAAAAAGGACCGATTGCCATGGTGTCGTCAACTTTTAATAATTCCGGCAAACCCGAGATTGCGGTACTGAACGCCGCAACGCAGAACATTGGAATTTTTCAGGCCAGCGCCGACGCCACATTTGACGGGACGTTCACCGAGTTGAGCGGATCACCGGTAGCGACGGGAGCCGACCCGGTGGCTTTTGCGGCCGGCGATTTGAATGCGGACGGTTTCGCGGATTTCGCCGTGGTAAATCAATCGTTGAACGAAGTAACGATTTTGCTCAATGACGGGACGAGCGTATTCACGGCGGCGGCAGGTTCGCCCTTGGCAACTGCGAGCACACCGGCCGGTGTGGCGATTGCGGATTTCACAAACGATGGCGTTGGGGATATCGCGGTAACGAACAATGCATCGAGTACATTGGGAATATACGCGGGCTTGGGGTCCGGCGAATTTTCGTCACGGATCGAATTGACCGTACCGGCCGGACCGTTGGCGGTGACCACATCCACGCTGACGACGAGCGGGCTGCCGGACGCAATTGTGACGGCGAGTTCTGGCTCGAACAACTTTGTGACGGTTCTGCTCGATCCATCGAGTTTCGCGTCAGGTTCGGGGTCGTTGCAGACGCCCTACCCAGCGTCGGAGTATGTGGACCTTGGAGTGAAGGTAAAAGCGACACCCTCGGTTCACCATGACCATGAAGTGACCCTGCAATTGGAATTTGAAATTCGCGCGCTATCGGGGAACAGCGTGAACGGGATTCCCATCATTACCAACCGGACGGTTTCGCAAACCGTGCGGCTGAAGGAAAATGAGCCGTCGGTGATTGCCGGTCTGCTGGACCGGGAAGAGACGAAATCGCTGAGCGGAATTCCGGGTCTTGCAAACCTACCGGTTGCGGGTTATGCCTTTGGTACGCGAAGCACATCCTCCAATGAGACGGAGTTGCTGATTATTGTGACGCCGCGCCGCATGAACGAGCGCATACGGGAATCGAGACCCAAATACGCCGGACGCGGAGGGGCAACGGCAACGGGCGCGCCGGTACCGGCGCCGTCCGAGCCGTAGCGACGAGGCAATTTTGCCCTTGAATCTTGCGCAGCGGACGCGCAAAAAAGGCTTCCTTCCATCGAGAGTCTGCGATTATGTTTATTCCCTGACATTCCTAACTATTTGAAACTCGGGAATTGAGCGACCGGAGCATCGAGAAATGAAAGCTGAAATTTCGCGGACGATGATGTCCGGAGCCGTGATCACTGCGATTTTACTTATCGCGACGAGCGGATGGATCGAGAGCGCAGAGGCGGGGCAGGCCGGCAAAGCGGCCGGGTACGCCGAGGCAGAGCGCGCAGTGACAAAGGCAGAACAGGAATGGTTTGCGATTCAGCAAGCAAATGACTGGGCAAAGCTGTCCAAAATGATTTCCGAGGATTTTGTGATCGTGGATTCGGACGGGAGCCTGGGAAACCGGGAATCGATGATCGCCGGGTACAAAGCGGAGGCGCCGCGCGTGTTGAGTTTGAAGATGCAGGTGCTGGTGGCACATGCCGTTGCTCCCAATGCGGTAATTGCAAGCGGGCTGGACGACATCACGCTGAAAGGCAGCAGCACCAGCGGAACGACTCACCGCTATGAACGTTTTATCGATACCTGGATTTTGCGCGACGGCCGGTGGCAGTGCGTGGCGGAGCAGATCACGCTGGCGCAACCGGAGAAGCGGTAATTTTGCGCAAACAAGGTAGCTTTTCGTCGCGTCTTGCCGTGGAGCGCCTTCCGCGCGGCTCCGTTTCATACTTCATCGCAAATCTAGCCGTTCCAGATTCTTCCGACAAGAGTCTGCTATTCGAGTCACGGCCTCAGTGATGATTAGGCGCTAGGCTGGTCTTGCTATCAGTTCGTTTTGAAATATTCGGCAAACCGGTTCCGGCGGTGACGAGCAAATTTGGTCGCCGAAGTGGACGAGTCGAGCTAAGATTTCGACTGCGCTTTTCCTCTCATGGAGGACGCAGGGAGAATGATGAACCGTATGAATTCTTTGCTCTCGAAGGTAGAAATCCGTTTCGCAAAGTTCGCTCGAAAAGTACTGGTTGTGGCGGCGTTTTTGCTGGCCTGCGCGACGGGACCGTCGTTGGCGCAAAAGGTGGTGGCGCATGATCCTGCGGAGCCGCCAAGTGGCAAGCCGCAGGCAAAGATTGTGGCACGACCGGCAGGAAGGATTGTGCGCCAGACCGTGGATGAAAAAGGGATGCGGTCGTTGATTTCGGAACTTGTGGGATGCGGGACGCGGTTGACGCTTTCTTCGTGGAGCGATCCGAAGCGCGGGATTGCGTGCGCGCGGGATCATATCGCCGCTCGGATGACCACGATCAGCAAAGAGACGGGCGGAAAGTTACAGGTGGTGGTGGACAAATTCGAGATGAGCGCGGAGCGGACAGGCGGAAAAGCGGTGCCGCTCGAAAATGTGTACGCGATCCTGCCGGGAACAGATGCAAAACTCGCGAAGAAGATCTTTATTGTTTCAGGGCATTTCGATTCGCGGCCTTCCGACGTGATGGATGCGCAGGCGGATGCGCCGGGAGCAGACGATGACGGGTCCGGCGTGGCGGTGAGCGTGGAAAGCGCGCGGCTGCTGAGCAGGATAGCTCAGATACACGGTGGATTGCGCGCGACGATTCTGTTTGCGGCGGTTTCGGGAGAAGAGCAAGGATTGCTCGGGTCTTCTCACTTAAATGAGTGGGTGAAACAGCAAGGCTACACGGTGGCCGGAATGCTGGATGACGATATTGTGGGCGCGGACCCTGTGCCGGGCGCGCCGCATCGGGTAAGAGTGTTTTCCGGCAACGGAGAGATCGACGATGCGGACTCGGCTTCGCGAGAGCTGGCGCGGGCGATCGAGGAGATCGACGGACGCGACGCGATCCGGATGGTGTTCCGCGTGGACCGCTACGGGCGCGGCGGAGATCACTATCCTTTTTATAAGGCGGGATTGCCAGCAGTGCGCTTCACCGAACCTTTAGAGAATTACGATCACCAGCATCAGACGCCGCGTACGGAAAATGGAGTGGAGTACGGCGACGATGAAAAGTATTTGAACTTTGCGTTCATGGGGAACGTGGCGCGGGACAATGCGGAAGCTTTGCGGCAGCTGGCAATGGCACCGGCGGCGCCAACGAATGCGCGGCTAACGGGTGCGGTGACGCCCGACGCAAAGATCTCGTGGGCGGCAGAGGAAGATCCTGAGCGGGCGGGGTTTGAGATTTTGTGGCGGGAGACGACCGAACCGCGGTGGCAGGTGTACGGCCTTACGGACAAGGCGGGAGAGACAGTCCTTAAGGGCGTATCGACGGACAATCACTTTTTTGCAGTGCGCGCGGTAGGAAAAAATGGCGCGCGGTCGATTGCAGTGGCGACGGAGATCGAACGTCGACCGCCGCCAATGCCGAGGGGGACGAAGCAATAGGCGACATCTGGTGGGGATGAAATCGCCTGCCCCGGCGGCTAGCAAAACTCGCGATGCATTACTGTTGGGCCCAGAAATCGACAACCAGCGCTTTGTCCAGGTACGGACCCAGGAGTTTGCCGAATTCCTTGTGAGCGGGATGGATGAGGTAGGCGTCGCGATCCTTGTCGGAGACAAAGCTCAGAAAGAAGCAGTGAGTGTAACCCTGCGCGAGATTTTCCGGGCTGACGTTGGTGCCCCATTCGAATCCGCGAATGAGATTGATTTTTGCCGGGAGCGCGCGGAAGGCGTCTTCCACTTGCTTGACCTGCTGCGGCGTAGTTCCCTCCTTGAACTTAAACAAGACGACGTGGCGCAGAAGCTTTTCCTCGGGTACCGCTTGTGTCGAAGGAGCGGATGCGAAGAGGGTCAGCAATATTCCCGCAGCCGGAAAGAGCATTTTTATCGCACGGAGACTGGGAATTGACGTAAGCATGATTTGGAACTCCTATTTGAGATGACTCGCGCCGTTACCAAAATTTTCTGCATGGAACGAGAAAAACGCCAGCTCGAAAGTCGGCCGCGCCAAACTGCTACATCTTGCGAGCCCAGGCGAGGCCATCGGGTTGCTGGCCAGCATCGATGTGAGCGGTGACTTCTAGCGATCTCAGGTCGATGGCGACGACGTAGTTGTCTGGGGTGCAGGCGACAAAGGCGCGTGAGCCATCAGGCTGCATGAGAATGCCCGCGGCGCCATGCCCGACGGGGATACGTTTCGCTTCGCGGCGCACAGCAGCATCGAAGACGACCACGTCAGGGCCGGCGAGCGTGGAGACGAAAGCCAGTTTGCCGTCCGGCGTAAATTTCAGGCGGTTGGCGCCGCGGACGTTTGCGGCGAGTGTCTGCGTCACTTTTTTGGCGGCGAAATCAATGATGGAGATCGTGCCATCCTGCGCGTTGGCGACCCAGATTTCCTTGCCGTCGGGCGAGACGTCAAAACCTTCGGATCCGTTGCCGACCTTGACCACGGTTTGATTCCAATCTCCGCCTGGCGGACCCGGTGGCGGTGCGCCGACGGGAGTTCCCTGCGGAGGATTTGGACCCCCGGGCGGAGGACCGGCAGAGGCGCGGGCAGGGGATTTTTCAATGATGCTTACGGTGCCTGCGCTGGTGTTGGTGGTGACCATGCGTGTCAGGTCCGGGGCGACATAGATCATGTGCGTACGACCCTGTCCGGTGCCGAAGATCCAATCGACTTTGTTCGAAGTGGGATCGTAGCTGCCGATAGCTTTGGCGGCTTCCGCGGTGAACCAGACTTTACCTGCGGCAAAATCGAGGCCGTGAGGTCCGCGCAGCGCGCCGAGATCGATTGCCGGGAGCGGCTTCTGCGCGACCAGATCAACAACAGCGAGTGTGTTGAATGCGCCGCCACCATAGTTCGAAACGTAAGCCATTGTGCCGTCTGAGGAAGCGATAACTTCGTGCGGATCGTTGCCGACGGGAATGCGGGTGAGGACTTTCAGCGTGCCGGGATCGACGATTGCGAGTGTGTGATCGCTCTTGGAGAGGATGAGCAGCGATTCACGCGGGGTGGATTGCGCAAGGAGGACCGTCGACGGTACGAGCGTTGCGAAGAAGTAAAACAGAATCTTATTCGAGAGATTGGCGAGCATGATTTTGCCTCAGGCTTGTAGGCTACGAAATCACACCGAATTTATCATGCTAGGGAAGGTCAAGAGAAAAGATAACGCTTAGGTGCGGGAGAACATGGAGGCGCCTCGGCAGGCGTCTCTCTCGAACTGCGAGAGGGAAGCCAAAAGCCGAGGCCAGAGTGAACTCTTCGTGGCTTAGGGCAGGGGATCGAAGACGACGATGGGCTGGTAAGTGCGGGGGACGACGGCTTCGGCGATGGCGATTAGTTTTTGTTGCTGGCCGAAGACACGGAGACGCGGCGGGCGAGG
>QHYO01000565.1 GCA_003224135.1 Acidobacteriota bacterium
CCAGTTGTCAAAAATGCCTATGCGCTCGCGGCAAAAGTAAAGAAAGTGTTGTACCAGGAGCCGTGCTATTGCCATTGTGACCGCGCGCACGGTCACGGCAGCTTGCTTGATTGCTTCACAAGCACGCACGGATCGATGTGTAACATCTGCATGGGCGAGGCACTGTACTCGTACGAACAGACGCGCAAGGGAAGAACGCCCGCGCAGATTCGCGCTGGGATTCAAAGCGGTGAGTGGCAGCGCATTGACACCGCAAAGTATCAGACCTATCCGGCCAAGCCCTGAGACGTAAAGATAAGCAACTGTGCAATTAGAGGCGGGTAAACTGCTTGTGTCGCGCCAGCCCGCACCCATAAAATTAAAGCACCCAGCAACCTGGAGGATAAATGAAGTCTCGCAACACGATGCGTGTGTGCTCGATTCTGCTTGCTGCAAGCCTGGTGTCCGCGGGTTCGCTTCCCGTGCGCGCACAGGAGAAAGATCATGCTGTTTCGTCTGGCCAGCTTCGCAAAGATGTGCAGAAAGCTGCAGAAACGCGGCAGGCAAATGAAGCAGCGGTACGAGAGATGTTTGCCACCGACAAGGCCCGGGAAACACTCAAATCGGCTGGGGTTGACTACCAAAAAGTAGACCAGGCGATCAGCCAGGTGAACGACGAAGACCTGGCACGCATGGCTGAACGTTCACGCGACGTGCAAAAGGATTTCGCCGCGGGTCGACTGGGTGACCGCGATCTGATCATCATCCTGCTGGTGGCGGTTGCGCTGATTCTCATCATCGTCGCGGTGCGCTAAGCGACCATCGCCACGTGAGCGAGGCAGTTCTGCTAGCCCGAAGACAATTCGTCCTTTTTGGAGCGCTTGTCCCGGTGTTGTGTGCTGTGGCCATGGCGGGCGCTTCCGGTTTGTGGCTCGATGTTCCTTATATCCACCAGGAAAAGGATGGGTGCGGCTCGGCCTCGCTCGCGATGGTGTTGCGCTATTGGCACAACAAGAATGTTTCGGTCGCCGAAGGGCGCGCCGATCCCATCAGGATTCAGCGTGAGTTATATGCTGCAAAGCCGCGCGGGATTTACGCGGTTGATATGGAACGCTATTTGCGCGAATCCGGATTTGACGCGTACGCGTTTCGTGGTGATTGGAGCGACATGCGTTCGCATCTGGCAAAAGGCCGACCGCTCATTGCAGGATTGAAGCCGAAAGGTTCGCCCGCGCACTACGTCGTGGTCGTGGGCATCGATCCGGAAGACGTTGGGGTGCTCGTGAACGATCCGGAACGCGGTAAGCTGCTGCGTGTCGATCGTGCGGAATTCGAAAAGGCCTGGCAAGGCACCCGCAACTGGACGCTCCTTGCGGTCCCTCACCACCCGGAGTGAAAGCCCGCCATCTTCTTTTCGCTGTCGTGCTGCTGGCTTGTGTCTTTGATCAGGGCAAGGCGGCGGATGAGGTGCAGCGGCTTGCGTCCGTAAAAAAACTGTACGAACAGCAGAAGTGGGAGGAAGTCCTGCGCGAGGCGCGGGGTACCGCGGACCAGTCCTCCGATTTTGACTATTACGTGGGAATGGCGCTGTCGCGGCTGGAGCGATGGAGCGAAGCGCGTGTTGCTTTTTCGCAAGGTGCGAAGAAAGCGCCGCGCGACGTACGTTTTCTGGTCGAGCGCGCGGGTGCGGAATATAAATTAAGCGATTTTCGCGCGGCGAAGTGTGATTTACGGCAAGCGCTGCGCTTGGACTCGCAAGATTCCTACGTGGCGGAGTTTCTCGGCACAATTTACTTGCTCGAAGGAAACCTTGAAGCAGCGCTGAAATATTGGAATCATGTAGACAAGCCCCGGCTGGCTGCGGTCGAAGCCGTTCCCTCAGCAAAAACCGAGAAGCGGTTGTTCGATCGGGCCGTAGTCTTTTCTCCGCCTGGAGTGCTTGAGCGCAAGTCATTTTTGAAGACGAACGCGCTGCTTGAGAATCTGGAGGTATTTCCGCAATGGCGAACGGAACTCTCTCCGGCTCTGGCTCCGGCAAACGCCGACGACTACAAAGCGACGCTCCGCCTGAATGAGCGCACCAGCTGGGGCTCATCGGCCCTCGATGGCGCGATTTCACTGTTGCGTGGACTGCCGTACGAAACGATTTACCCCTCCTATTACAATTTGCGCGGCGAAGCCATGAACTTTGATTCGCTCTTACGCTGGGATTCGGAGAAGCGCAGGGTTACGGGGAGCTTTTCGTTTCCGTTTCGCCGGGAGCCGTCAAAACGGTTGCGGATTTTCTTCGACGCCCGAAATGAAAACTGGAACTTGTCGCGAACTTTCTCTGGTGGCCCGATCGCTATCACCGACCTAAAGCTGAAAAGATTTTCCGGCGGGGCGGAGGTGCACGTAGTGGAAAGCGGACGGTGGGATCTGACGGCAGGACTGGAAGGAATTTCGCGCGAGTTCCGGAATGTTCCGGCAGGTCTCGCCCGTGACGCCGCTTCATTTTTTACTGATAGCAAGACTTTGGATGCGTGGCTCGGCGTACATCGTTCCTTGGTTCGCCTGCCGGAACGGCGGTTCACGCTTGACGGCGAGGCAGAGCTACGCGCCGGCAGAAATTATGCTCCAGGACTGGGGGCGTTCGGCGGTGTGAAAGGGGAGCTGAAATCACGCTGGTTGCCGAAAGCGCGCGGGGACGACTATGAATTTCTGTCGTCGCTGCGGGGCGGCGAAATTTCCGGCGATGTTTCGCTGGATGAGCTTTACCAGTTGGGAGTCGAACGCGATAACGATCTCTGGCTGCGTGGGCATTCCGGCACCACCGATGGCCGAAAAGGGCGTGCACCTCTCGGACGGCGTTATCTGCTGCTGAACTCCGAGGTGAGCAAAACCGTCTATGACGGAGCGTTTTTCCGGGTTCAGCTGGGTCCATTCTTTGACACAGGCGCGATCGCCGATGCGAGCGGAGAATTCGGCTCGCAGAAGTGGCTGTTTGATGCCGGAGTACAGGCCAGGATTCGTGTTTTGGGCAGCGTGAGTGTAGTTCTGTCCTACGGCCGCGATTTGCGAAATGGCGCAGGCGTATTCTACGGAACGTCTTTTCGCTGATCGATTTGTGCCCGGATTTTGTACGCGATTCTTCCGTTTTGCTAAACTCATTAGGCTTCATCAAGCCAATTAACCTGTAGGGTGATGGGGAGACCGATGTTCAAATCATTGCCATATCGCCGAATCGTCGCAACGCTGGTTCTGTGTATCGTGTTTCTGGGCGTGTTGCGGGCAAGCGGTGCCATCGGCGATTCTTCGGGCGGATGGGGCTTCAACACCGCAAACCTCGACAAAACATGCAAGCCGTGTGACGACTTCTATCAGTTCGCAATGGGCGGCTGGATGAAGAGCAATCCCATTCCGCCTGAATTTCCAACCTGGGGTTCGTTTACGGTGCTGGCCGACCGGAACCAGGCATCAATGCGCGGGATTTTGGAGGACGTCGCGAAAGCCAACGCCGCTGCCGGTTCCAATCAACAAAAGATCGGCGATTTTTACACCAGTTGCATGGACACCGCTGCGATCGACGCGGCAGCGACAAAACCAATCGCCGCGGATTTGGCGGCAATCGAAAAGCTGAAAGACCCAAACGAATTACAACCGCTTATCGGACGCTTGCAGCAGACCGGCAACGGTTTTCTTTTCGGTTTCGATTCAACCCAGGATTTGGATGACAGCACGCAGGTGATCGCGGAAATTGGGCAGGGCGGATTGGGGTTGCCAGAGCGCGACTACTACACTCGTACGGATGACAAATCAAAGCAGTTGCGCGCGGACTATGTAACGCACGTCGCAAAAATGTTTGTGCTTGCCGGCGATTCGCAGGGAAAGGCGGACGCGGAAGCACAATCCGTTATGAATTTTGAGACGACGCTGGCAAATGCGTCGATGCCCCGTGCCCAAATGCGCGACCCGCACGAGGTCTGGCACAAAATGACACTCCCGCAGTTGGAGGCGCTCGCGCCGGTATGGCCGTGGGAAGCCTACTTTCGACAGCGCAACGCTCCGGAATTTTCGGCGATCAACGTCGAGCAGCCAGATTTCTTCAAGGAAACAAATAGACTGCTCACCTCGGCCCCGCTCGATCAATGGAAATCGTATTTGCGCTGGCACGTGATTCACGCCAGCGCCAACGAACTGTCCGACTCCTTCGTGCAGGAGAACTTCAGCTTTTACGGGGCAAAACTCGCGGGTTCGAAGCAGATTCAGCCGCGATGGAAGCGCTGCGTGCAGAGCGTCAACCGGAACATCGGCGAAGCACTCGGTCAAGTGTACGTTGAAAAGTATTTTCCACCGGAAGCCAAGGCCCACGCGCGGGAAATGGTGGCGAATCTCATCGGAGCGCTGCGAAGCGATGTGCCGACTCTTGGTTGGATGGGGCCAGATACTAAAAAGCAGGCAATTGAAAAACTCGAAGCCTTTCAAATCAAAATCGGATATCCGGACAAATGGCGCGATTATTCCGCGCTATCCGTGGAGCGGACGGGTTACCTCGCAAACGTGCGTCGCGCCGTCAATTTCGAAAATGCCCGCGAACTTCACAAAATCGGCAAGCCGGTGGACCGCACCGAATGGGGAATGACTCCGCCGACCGTGAACGCGTATTACAACTCGACGATGAATGAAATTGTATTCCCGGCAGGAATCCTGCAACCGCCGTTTTATGATCCGAAGGCCGATGACGCGATCAACTATGGCGGGATGGGTGCGGTAATCGGTCACGAGATCACGCATGGATTCGACGATTCCGGATCGCAGTTCGACGGGAAGGGAAATCTCCGGGAATGGTGGACCAAAGAAGATCGCAAGAATTTTGATGAGCGCGCGGCGTGCGTTCGGCAACAGTTCGATGGTTTTGAAGTCGAGCCGGGTCTCCACGAAAATGGCAAGCTGGTTCTGGGCGAAAGCATAGCGGACCTTGGCGGACTCTCAATATCGTACGCAGCTTATGAAAAGGCGATGGAAGGCAAACGCCCGCAGAGTCTCGACGGATTTACTCCCGAGCAGCGGTTTTTTCTGGGTTGGGCGCAAGTGTGGGGCGCCAACCTGCGTCCAGAGTATGCGCGGTTGATGGCCAACAGCAACGAGCACCCGGTTCCAAGATTTCGTGTCAACGGTCCGCTTTCCAACATGGAACTGTTTGCCAAGGCGTTTGGCTGCAAGAAGGGTGACACAATGCTGCGCGAAAAAGCGTGCAAGATCTGGTAAAACGAATCGCGCGCCGCAATGGACCACGGTCGCTCGGCACCGCGGGTTCAGCGATGCACGGCTCAGAAAAGTTAAGTACACTATCCGAACCGGCCGATTCCATATGAAAACAATTCTAGTCACAGGCAGTAGCGGTTTAATTGGCTCTGAAGCAGTCGAGCATTTTGACCGCCAGGGCCATCGCGTCGTCGGTGTGGACAACAACATGCGCCAGGTTTTTTTTGGCGCGCAAGGCGACACCACATGGAATCTCAATCGGCTCAAGCGTTCGACAAAGAATTTTCATCATGCAAGTCTGGACATCCGCGACCGCATTGCCCTGGACGAACTTTTCAGGAGCAATCGATTCGATCTGATCGTCCATTGTGCGGCGCAGCCTTCCCATGACAAGGCCCGCGACATTCCGATCCTTGATTTTGAAGTGAACGCCCTCGGAACCATCAACTTGCTCGAAGCCACTCGCCAGCATTGCCGCGACGCGGTCTTCATTTTGATGAGCACCAACAAAGTGTACGGTGATTCGCCCAACGAGATTCCGCTGAAAGAGCTGGCGACGCGATATGACTACGCGCGGCAGGAAGACTATGCAGGCGTCAACGAGTCCTGCCGTATTGACCAAACGCTGCACTCGCTTTTTGGAGCGTCAAAAGCCGCCGCCGATCTTGTGGCGCAGGAGTATGGGCGCTACTTTGGCATGAATACCTGTATTTTTCGCGGTGGATGCCTGACCGGGCCGTCGCATTCCGGTGTTGAGCTGCACGGATTTCTTTCGTATCTGGTAAAGGTTGCGCTTAGCGGCGGCAGCTATTCCGTTTTTGGTT
>QHYO01000566.1:0-8585 GCA_003224135.1 Acidobacteriota bacterium
GTGTTGGAACTCCCTCAGCCAAGGCGCATCTTGGACTCGCGAATACAAACCTGCTTAGCTTCTGGTATCGGCAATCAGAGCTAATCTGTAATTTCCTGCATCTATCTGATTTTAAGAAGCTTAATAGTCTTTGGCCGGCAGGGTCCCGGTAGATTCAATGACTTAGTTCATCCTGGGTGTAATTTCCATGACTGCTGAATAGGCGAGCAGACGCGCATCTT
This sequence comes from Acidobacteriota bacterium, assembly GCA_003224135.1. Lineage (GTDB taxonomy): Bacteria > Acidobacteriota > Terriglobia > Acidiferrales > UBA7541 > Acidiferrum. The sequence goes on from QHYO01000566.1 coordinate 222, forward strand.
CGCCTCGCGCCGCCGTGAGTTGAATTCCTGCTCCACCTGGAAACGGCAAAGTGACGACCGGCGTTCCTGCCAGACTCCACGGAGTGGTGTAGCGAAGAATTTTGCTCCGCGTTTGCGCGTGATCCTTCCCCGCCTCCAGCTTGCTGATTGGCGAGCACGGCATCATCAGGAAATCAAACGAGCGGAACAAAGCGTCCACGCTTTGGCGAAATTCCGCGTGCCGCAATCGCTGCCGGCTAATTTCATCCGCGCTAAGGGACGCGCCCCACGCCAAACGCTCGCCGATCGGCGAAGGAAAGTGCGAAAAATCTCCACCAGTCTTCGCCGAGTGAATCGCTGCCGCTTCGCTCGCCTGGATCGGTGCATAAATCGAAAGCGCATCTTCCCATTTCGCCCCTTCAAAGGAATGGACTTCCGCGCCCGACTCGGCAAGCAACCCTTTGCACGCTGCAAACGCCGACAGCACATTCGCAGCGCAATCGTGGAGAAATTCCTCCGCGATCGCGCCGACCTTCACATGAAAATGTGGAACTTGCAAGCTCGTCTCACGCGGGTTGCTTTCGCCGGTAACTTTCAAGCCGAACAAACCTTCCGCAAGAAGCGGCGCATCGCGCAAGTCCTCGAAGATCCAGCCCAGGGTGTCGAAGGATTGTGCGAGGTGCACTCCACCGGTCCACAACTTGCGATCCCAGGCCAATCCGATCGAAGCGCGGTAACCCGCCAGCCCGCACAGCGCCGCAGGCACGCGAATCGAACCGCCGGTGTCGGTTCCGATCGCGGCAATCGCCGAACCTTCCTGCACGCTGCCCGCTCCGCCGCTGGTCGAACCGCCCGTCAAAAGTTTTGCGTTGGCAGGTTGCAGGCAATCGCCGAAATCAGGATTTTCGCCGGTGATGCCATACGCCAGGGGATGCAGATTGGTCTTGCCAAGGATCACCGCGCCCTGTGCGCGCAATCGTTTCGCGACCGCCGAATCTTGTTGCGCAATTTCGTTTTTTTCCGCGTAGAAACGCGTACCGGCGGTGGTGCGGAATCCTTCGAGGTCGAAACAATCCTTCAGCGAAACGGGCAGCCCGTAGAGCAGCGGCTTGTCATCAGCAGGAAGTGTGCCTGCGCCAAATTTTTCCAGCGCGCGATCCGCTTCAACGAGCGTCCAAGCTTTATCGAGCGAGAGGTATACATTTCTTCCGGCGTTTTGATTCGCGTTCGCAAGCGCCTGCTCGGCCAACCGCCGAGGGGGCATTTCTCCTGCCAAAAGCGACGCACGAAGTTTCTGCAGCGGGCTTAGACTGCGGCTCGGATTCGCGCTCGAACCATTTGCGGTGGGCGCCATGAATCCATTCTAATGGCGTTTCCGGGCAATTCCGAAAGTGGCCGGAGCAGGGAAAAAACCAATCACTCAATCTAATTCTTCAGCGAGCATTTTTGTTGAGGATCAGATCAGGTTTGTCTTGCTCAATTTGCTGTCTTGCTTAATTTCCGGACGGCACGATCGTCGCGGCCTTTTCCGGTTTCCGTTTGAACTGGAATAAATCAGCCGACGTTTTTCCTTTGTTGTTCTGGTATTTCCATTCTTGCGTCAGGTGATCCTTGTCCGGAAAGCTGAGCACAAGACCGACCATGTGTCCTTCATCCTGCGTTTTCATTCCAGTAACGCGGACCAGCGTGAATGTATATTTCTCCGCACTGCCCGACATGGTTTCCGTTTTCATCTGCGGCTGATTTCCCGTGCTGCAATAATGCGTAATCAGAATGTGATCGCCGTCCGCGCGACAAGCGTGTACGTAGCTTTCACCGGCCCGGCAGAATTCCTACCTTCCCACTCACCTACCAATGTTTTCAGTCGTTCAAACGGCGAAATCTCATTTCCGGGAGTCCCTCCGCGCGCCGCAACTGAACAAACCAGCAACGCCAACATGAACGAACCGAGTTTGCGTCCCATTTGTCCTCCTAGGCTTCCCGAGCCGCGCGGCAAAGCACTATCATCCTCTTGCAACCGGCCATTTTCCACTGATTCCATCCGAGCCGATTCCGTCGTTACGAGAGCGCTTGTTTCAGATCCGCAATCAGATCCTCCGCGTCTTCAAGGCCGACGGAAACTCGCACTGTGCCGGGAGTCACTCCCGCCGCTTCCAGTTCCTGCTTGCTCATCCGGTAGTGCGAACTGTACACCGGCAGCACCACCAGCGATTCCACGCCGCCCAGGCTGGCCGCCAGTAAAAACAGTTGCACGCGATCGCAGAATCGCCGGAATGCCAGCATTGAGCCGACTCCTTTCATCTGTTTTCTTGCCAGGGCGTGGTCCGGATGCGACTTCAATCCTGGATAGTGCACGCGCGCTACTTTCGGATGCCGTTCGAGAAAATTCGCAACCGTCATGGCATTCACGCATTGCTGCGCGACGCGCACGCCCATCGTTTTCATTCCGCGAATCAGCAGGAACGCCGCGCCGGGATCCATCGACCCGCCGAGATAAATCACCATGTGGCGCACGCGATCCATCCACTTGCGACTCCCGGCCGCGGCACCCGCGATGATGTCCGAATGCCCTCCCAAATATTTCGTTGCGCTGTGGACCACCATGTCAAAACCGAGCTCGAGAGGTTTCTGCAGCATCGGAGTGGCAAAGGTATTGTCGATGATGGAGACGAGATTGTGCTTTTTGGCGAACGCAATCGCGTTTTTCAGGTTCACCAGACGCAGCGTTGGATTTGTCGGCGTCTCGACGTACAAAACTTTTGTGTGCGGTGTGGCGAGAGTCTCGATTCCTTCGAGCGAAGTCGCCACCTGGCGGACCGTGATGCCCATGTCGGGGAAAAGATCGCGCATCAACCGATAGGTGCCGCCGTAAAGTTGCGCCGTCGAAATCACTTCATCGCCTTGCTGCAAAGCTCCGAGGAGCGCGGAAGAAATGGCGGCCATTCCACTCGAAGTGACTACCGCAGCGTCCGCGCCTTCGAGCGCGGCGATTTTTTCTTCGGCTACGGTTAGCGTCGGATTCCCGTAACGCGTATAGATGTACGCCTGATTTTTTCCTTCCGCCCATTCTTTCATTTCTTGCGTGGACGAAAATGTGAAAGTCGAGCTCCGGCAGATACTGGTTCCCACGCCGACATTTACGCCGTGGCGCTTCGGTTCGCCGGCGTGGATCGCCAGCGTGCGAGCTCCAGCTTTTTGATGAGCCTTTGGCCGGCTTGTAGTTTTCATAGTGCGTCCATTTGGGAAGCTGATTTTGCCGCGGCAAGCACCAAATTGGCGCCGCTGCGGTGTCCCGGTCTCCGGTTGTTCGGAGCCCAGACACCCGGCGCGACTCTTGACAGGCGCACCTTCAATAGGTCAATAATGACTGTGTCATGAATGACCTAATCTTGATGGCTGCTCTTCTGGAGGGACCGAAGCACGGCTGGGCGCTCAAGAAACTCGCGGGTTTTCTGGGCGGGCAGAATGCCATGCACAATAATCTTGTTTACCCGCTGCTGAAGAAATTTGTGGCAGCGGGCTGGGTGCGGCGGCGTGAAGAACCGGGAGAACGCGGACAAAGACGCAGCGTCTACTGCCTGACTTTGCCTGGTAACCGGGAATTGCTGCGGCGCTTGAGAGAATTTGGTGCGAAGGAAGCCTCTTCTCCCATTGAATTTCGCATTCGTGTTGGTCTTTTTGGCATCGTGGACGCGGATACCCGGAAGCACATTCTTGACGAGCGGGCCCGCTGGCTTTCCACGCGCGAAGATCACTTCTCCTTCATCCAGCAAGGATTGAAGGCGATGGACAGCTCCAAGTGGGGCAATGAAGTTGTCGGATTTTTGCTCAGAGAAGTTCGCGCCGAGCGCAAATGGATCGCAGCTCTGCGTAAGAAAGAAAGTGCTCGGCCACCAAGCGCTGCAAAAGTTCCGCAGCGGAATCGCGGGGAACGATGATTACATCCGTTAATGTTGCGAACCGGAAAGCCGCGATCCTGCTCGCTGCCCCTCTTTTTGCTCCTTTTTCCGGCGAACTCAATCTCAGCTCGCAGCAAGCCTTTCATACTGCCAACCAGGCATGGATGATCTGGGCTATTTGGTGGCTGGCGATGGCGTTTTTCAGCAAATCGACGAAGCGACGCGAGAGTGTCATTCAGCGCATCGAACACCTTGTTCCCGCCTTCCTGGGTTTCCTGTTGATTTTTCGAGCAGACTTTGGCGGCGCTTGGCTGGCGCGACCGGTGTTCTCAGCCAATTCCTTGCTGCTCTTGATCTGCGTGGTTGCGACGATTCTCGGATTGCTTTTCGCCGTGTGGGCACGGCTGACACTCGGAAGCAATTGGAGCGGGACAGTCACCATCAAAACGAACCATCAGCTGATTCGCCGCGGACCTTACCGCTGGATCCGCCATCCGATCTATACGGGAATGCTCGCGGCGCTGCTGGCAACCGCGATCGCGCAAGGGTTGCTCAGCGGGCTGCTCGGATTTGCATTTGTTTTTCTCGCGCTGTATCGAAAGGCGCGCAGGGAGGAAAAGTTTCTCGCTCAGGAATTCGGCGAAGACTTTACCGAACATCGCCAGCATACGGGCATGTTTTTGCCGCGATTTTCGTGACGTTCGAGAGACATTTCCTCCTGGGCTAAAGCCCGTTGGTTTGGGGGTATTTATGTCGGAGCTGAAGCTCCGACCCCCAGCAAGATGGCCACTTGAAAGTGGCCGCTACGCTGCCGAGATCCGCAATCTTGCGGCAGGAAATGAGGGTCAGGCTTCTTCTTCGACTAGCTGTTCGCCGTGCGCGGCTTTGTGAGACGCGATCACTTTTTCCGCGAGCTCGTTCGGCACAATGTCGTAGTGCGAGAATTCCATCGAATAGCTAGCTCGTGCTTGTGTCATGGAAGTGAGATCCGTGGCGTAGGAGAGCATTTCGGCTAACGGAACGAGCGCTTTAACCACCACGGTGTGGCCGCGTACTTCGCTTCCTTCAATGCGTCCGCGGCGTGAACTGAGATCACCCATCAGGTCGCCCGAATACTGGTCGGGCGCATAAACTTCGACGTGCATTACGGGTTCGAGCAAGGCGGGTCGCGCCTGCTTCATGGCTTCCTTGAAGGCCAGAGAACCAGCGATCTTGAACGCGATGTCGGAAGAGTCGACGTCGTGATATTTTCCGTCATAGAGGGTTGCGCGAAAATCCGTCATCGGGAAACCGGCCAGATAGCCGCGGGCCGCTGCTTCCCGGATGCCGCGTTCGACGGAGGGAATCCAGTTGTGGGGAATCGCGCCGCCGAAAATGTCATCGACAAATTCGATGCCTTTGTTGCGCTCCGCGGGTTCAAACTTCACGCGGCAGACGCCGAATTGGCCGTGTCCGCCGGATTGTTTCTTGTGCTTGCCTTCCACATCGGCACGCCCGCGAATGGTTTCGCGATACGGAACTTTCGGCGGTTTGAGCGTGAGATCTACGTGATAGCGTTTGTGCAGTTTTGCAACGACGACTTCGATGTGCTGCTGACCTGACCCTGCGAGCAGAAATTCTTTTGTCTGCGGATCACGTGAAAAACGCAGTGCCGTATCCTCTTCCAGAATCTTGTGGATGGCCACGCCGATTTTGTCTTCATCGGCGCGTGTCTTGGGTTCGACGGCAAAGGTGATGGCGGGTTCGGGGATCTGCGCGGGCCTATAAAACACAGGGGCGTTTTTGTCACCGAGCGTATCGCCGGTCAAAGTATCTTTCAATTTTGCAATGGCGCCGATATCGCCGGCGTGCAGTTCAGCAACTTCGCTCAGCGCTTTCCCCTGCACGACTTGAATGTGCTGCATTCTTTCCTGAGTTCCGCGTACGAAATTGGAGACTGTTGCGTCGTTTTTCAACACGCCGCTCTTTACCTTGAAATAGTTGATGCGTCCCGCGAACGGGTCGGCCATTGTTTTGAAGACGAAAATGGATAGCGGCTGCGAGTCGTCGTATTTGCGTTCCACGCGATTGCCCTTTCCACCCGGCTCGGTGTAGCCCTCCTCTTCGTGTTCGTCGGGATGCGGAAAAACGTCGGCAAGAAATGTGAGCAGGCTGCCGTTGCCGATATTGTGAGCGGCGGAGATCATCAATACCGGAACAATTTTTTCGGCGACGATTGCTTTGCGTACGCCGGGGATCAGGTCCTGAATCGGAATTGTGCCTTCGCGGAAGAACTCTTCCATCAACTCGTCATCGCCTTCGGCTACAAGTTCGACCAACTTTTCGTGGGCTTCTTTCGCGTCTTCGGCGAGCGCGGCGGGAATTTCTTCAATCTTCGGTTTTCCATCGCCATCGGGAGTGTAGAAGTGTGCCTTCATCGCAACGAGATCGATCACCCCGCGAAATCCGCGTTCCGTACCGATCGGCAATTGCAGCGCGACCACGCTACGGCCAAAGGCCTGCTGCAACGATTCCATGGAGCGCTCGAAACTTGCCAGTTCGCGGTCCATCCATGTAAGCACGAACGCGCGCGGAATATCGTATTCCAGGCAGAAGTCCCAATCTTTCTCTGTGGTTACTTGTGCGCCAACGTGTGCGTCGACGGCGATCAATGCACAATCGGCGGCGATCAGGGAAGCCTTGGTTTCGTTGATGAAGGTGCCGTAACCGGGGAGATCGAGGAAATTGATTTTTACATTTGAGCCGGCGCAAAGCGTGCAGGGCCATTCAGCGTGGGCAAGAGCGGTTTGCGTGGAGATCTTTCGGGCAATTTCTTCTTCGTCAAAGTCGGTGGTGGTGGTTCCTTCCGCAACTTTTCCCCAACGCGGAGTCATCCCCGCGGTGAACAGTAACGACGACACCAGTTGCGTCTTTCCGGTGCCGCCGTGGCCGACAATGCCAACGTTTCTGATGTCCTTGGTGAGATACGTCTTCATACAGACCTCCCAATCTGCGCCGCTCGTGGCGTGCAGGCGAGGTCCGTCCTGTCAATGGCAGGCGCGGGCCTGCGCCTGGGTGAGTTAAGGTGCTGGGGAAGGAGAGCGTGGCCTCTTGCCGCACGGCGCAGATTCGCCTCAACGAAATTCGCGCCGCTTAATTTGAAACCCTGGGTCCCGCTGCGTCGCTCGAGAAAATATCTTGCGGCGCAACGAGGCGAAGGACAATCGAAAAATACCCCTGGTCCGTTCTCCTGTGCGGACAGTACGCCGAAGCGTCCTATCCGTCGCGGATGCTAACACAGTGTGTTCGGTCATGCCAACGGACTGCTTGTGAGGTAATGGGGAAGTCTCGGGCTACGGCGTGACACCACCGACGAACCAGAGATACGGGGCAAGAAGATGGCCCTCAAGGACGTTCACGGAAGTCCTCTTTATTGGCGAACCCGGTGGCGAGATGAAACGCTTCTTAACTCTCAGGTATAAGCGCCTAACTGGGCCCCCTAGTGCTCCAAAGGGTCAACCCACGCAGTAACATGTTGTCGTGCACGATTCTTCAAGGAACCGCGACCGGGCTTCTGTTTCATCGATCCAGAGTAATGCGACAATAACCCGCGGCTCCGAGGGACCGTCGGTATTTCATGAACGTCAAAGTGGGTTTTTCCACGAGCACCGTTTCTCGTGGTGGCCGGTATTAACGCCATCCCTTTCCTTTGCGTGTAGGCGTTCCTTCACGATTCTGCGTCGGCAAGTTTGTCTCGATCATCTTGATCTTCTGCATCGCCTTTGCGATCGCTGGCGGTGTGCTGCCCTGGTTATAGGCCACTGATTTCTTGCTCCCATCGCTGAACTCCACCTCAATCCACTCCACTAGTTCGTCCGCGCTTCCGGGTGATCCAATCCGATCGGGAAGAGCGAAAAGGCCTACGGGATCGATGGCATGCTGGAGTTCGTCCCAATCTTCTTTCGTGATCTTACGTTTCGTCCTGAGGTCCGGGTATTTCTTCTTGTCGGGTGCCCGCTGCACCGAGCGAATCGATTTCGGTTGGATCGTGGTCTCAATGGCGGAATATCCGTCGCTAGAAAAGCCCGCGTACGCACCGGATCGTATCTGCACGATGTGAGCGCTTGAGGCGGGTTAGGTGGCGGCATTGTCTGCTGGGCAAAAAGATTGCCAACCAACAGAGGCAAAACGAAAGATGATATCACGTACCTTGTTCGCAATCGCATTCAACCACCTTTCCTCAGGAGAGCGGACCGTAGAGGACACTTGTATCATGGGCGGTAGCAGACTAATTCCTGGTAACGCTTTATCGGAAACTGCTCCACGGCTCTCCGGGAACCGCCGGCATTTCATTGGGCTGTTGGAAATTCCGCGCGGATGGTCAGAGCTCCCGACGCGCACATGAAGGAGTTTGAGTCAGTCCGCGAGACCTTTTTTCACGATACGGAGCTGGTAATTACCTTCACGCAAATGAAACGTGCTCAAAACAAAGAAAGGCAATCAGCGC
>QHYO01000566.1:8722-9615 GCA_003224135.1 Acidobacteriota bacterium
GCCGTTCCGGCGTTCGTAACCGGTGCAGGAAACTACCGGCAGGCGTGGATACTTCGGGAATCGTGGGTCGGTCTTGCTGAGCTCGCAGAGCAAAAATACAGAGCCCTTGCTCGACTCAATTACCTGTGAATGGCGGCAGTGTGAGCACAGACCAGCCGCTTCAGAAGATAGCTTACGTTCCGTCATCGCCCGTTAGAACCCTATGACGAACATTGTCGGACAAATTTTCCGTCCATTTTCACAATTTTCGAAGGCACCAGCTGCTAAGCTCTGCTGAGCAAAGATAATGCCCTACAAATATTTGTTTCGCCTCGTATTCGTATTGCTGATTCTGGGCTGCGTTATCCACATCGTCAGTTTTCCGACGGCGGCACAAAGTCCATCAGATGCTGAGGGCACCAAGCAGACTTCTCGGGGCAGCGATCCGGCTCAAGTCAACGACCCAGCCAGCGCACCCGATCAGATTGTCGCCGTGCCGAATCGCCCTACATTTTCCACAACGGCAGAGTCGGTAGAGTCCGGCGTCTTCGAGATCGAATATGGCTTCGAGGCCGGAGATGGTCATCAGAATATCAACGGGCTCGTGAAGTTTGGGCTGACAAAAAAGCTTGAGCTCCGTTTTGCAAACAACTTGCTCGAGCGCGATGCGGGCGTTGCCGGCCTTGGCGATTCCGGCGTGGGATTCAAGTACAAGCTTTTCCAACAGGAGGATTGGCGGCCTACTTTGTCTGTGCTTTATTCGGCGATTATTCCGACGGCACCCGCTGAATTGGGGGTCGGAGCTGTCGGCCATTCCGCGGGAATCCTGGTGAGCAAGGATTTTGGAAAGCATCACTTTGACTTTAACGAGACGGCGCAGTGGTTGGGGCGGCCCGGCGGAAACGGATTCGACC
>QHYO01000568.1 GCA_003224135.1 Acidobacteriota bacterium
TGACGACGGTGCTGGCCTGGGTTCCCCGGTACCGCGGGAGGACTACAGCCACCTCGTGACCGCGCGCCACAAGAGCTTTAGGAAGCGCCTCCACGACATCGGCAAGACCGCCGGTCTTCGAAAATGGCAGTCCTTCGGAAGCCACAAACAGGATTCTCATGATTTCGTTCGCAATTCTTGTACGCTTTTACCGACGACCGCGGAGCGGTCAATACCTAAACGGCGGGGACGCATCAAGTTTAGCGCAGATTCGCACTCATCGAAAACGAGCAAGGAGCGCGGCAAAACATGAGACTGGTTTTTCTGTTCGGCTTGCCTGGAAGCGGAAAACTGACCGTAGCGAAGGAGCTCTCCGCGCTGACCGGGTGGAAACTCTTCCACAATCATTTGACCGTGGACCTGCTCTTGGCCGTCTTCCCTTTCGGCTCTAAGGAATTCATCGAGCTTCGCGAACAGATCTGGCTCTCGGTGTTTGCGGCTGCGGCGGCGAGCGAAATGCCGGGCTTGATTTTCACGTTCAATCCCGAAAACACGGTGCGCCAAAGCTTCATCGAGCAAACGCTGAGCCTCATTTCAACGCACAGCGCCCGGGTCGAATTCGTAGAGATACGATGCGAAGAATCTGCGCTTGAGAATCGCCTGGATACGCCAGAACGGCGCGCTTACAAGAAGATGCTTTCACTTACTGATTATCGTGAACTCCGCAATCGCAACGTGTTTGCGTTTCCCGTAATGCCCGCGCCTCAAATGAGTGTGCACACCACTCAGCAATCGCCGCGCGAGGCCGCGGTACAAATCGTGGAAGGGCTCGGACTTCCTCTCTCGAGCGAGCGCGCCGAATAGCTCTGCTACACTTGCGGCTTCATGGCGCGACAAAAGCTAGGCCAGCATTTTTTGTACGACGCAGACTGGCGCGAGAAAATCGCGCGCTCGATTCGCGTTTCCCGCCACTCGCATGAACGCCCCGAAACAATAGAGAAACCGTATTGCTGGATTGAAGTCGGCGCAGGCCACGGCGAGATGACGCAATTTCTCGTGGCAACCGGCGCGCCGGTGTATGCCGTGGAGTTGGACCCGCCGTTGATCGCGCGACTGCAACAACTCGCCGCGAAGATGCCCAACCTCACGGTTGTGCCGGGCGATGTGCTTGAAACCGATCTTGCTGCGATCGCCGACGGCCGTCGCATTCGCCTCTACGGCAATTTGCCGTATTACATCACGTCGCCCATCCTGCATCGGTTTTTTGAAAGCGCTACCTTGATCGACGAAATTCACGTCGTTATTCAGCTTGAAGTTGCGTTCCGCCTCGTGGCGCGTCCAGGGACAAGAGACTACGGCTACCTTTCCGTGCTGACACAATATTTTTCCAAGCCGTCGATCGCGCTGAAGCTGCCGCCAGGAGCATTCCGTCCTCCACCAGAAGTCGGCTCCGCCCTCGTTTCACTGAAGTTGCCGGGAGAGAATGAGCGCCTTGGAATTTCCGGAGAAGCAGCGTTCATGGATTTCATAAAACTATGCTTCGCGCAAAAGCGAAAAACACTGGTCAACAATTTGCGTCAATTGGCCGAGCCAACAGAAGTAAAAAAACTACTCGAAGAATCAGGATTGAGCGCCTCAGCGCGCGCCGAAGAACTGCCAGTCGCCCAGCTGGCAGCGTTATTTAAAAGACTCTCGTAGCAAGATCGCGCCATCCTTACAACCGCTTCAGGGCTCCATCTTTACTCCGCGCAAGTTCCAGCAGCCGGTCCGGATAATCCGAAATAATCCCGTCCACGCCCGCTTCCACCAGCAACCGCATATGCCCGGGATGATTCACTGTCCAGCAAACAACTTGCAAATCGCGTTGCCGCGCCTCCTTCAACAATCGCGGAGTCACCAGATCCCCGCGCGCCGCGACTTGCCGCGCACCGATTTCGATCGCCCTTTCCAGCGGGTCGGCAATTTGCCCGTCAAACAGAAGTCCTGTCATCAAGGTGGGCTCAATCTTGCGAACCCCGGCGAGAATAACCGAGTCGAACGAAATCACCACTGTTCGCGCGATCTGTCCCGATTCGCGTAGCGCGCTGATCAAGGCGTGCTCGCCGCCCCACGAGCCCGATGGCTTCAGCTCCAA
>QHYO01000567.1 GCA_003224135.1 Acidobacteriota bacterium
CACATTGCCGGGCATGAAGGAGTGCGCAGCTATTGTGCATGCGAGCCCGGCATTGGGCGCGAGATTTGTGCAGTACACAGCCGAATTCGAATCCGGCGGTGAACTTGGACCGACTTCGGCGCAGCGCTTCGTCTTTGTGCTGGAAGGTCAGCTTCGTTTGGAAGTTGACGGCCGCCAGAGCGACGTGGGAATCCGCGGCTATGCTTACTTGCCCGAGGACTTGCCACATCGAATCGTAGCCACCGGCCAAAGCCGAGCCGCGGTTATTGAGAAACGATACCAGCGGCTTGATTCAGTTGAGTCGCCCCGCATACTTATTTCCAGCGAAGACGTGGTTCCTTCCCATTCGCTTGGCGATGATGAAAGCTTGCAGGTGAGATGCCTGCTTCCGGATACGATGAATTTCGATTTTGCAGTGAATACGATGGCGTATCAGCCGGGAGCGTCGCTTAGCATGGTTGAAATGCATGTGATGGAGCACGGACTGCTGATGCTCGAGGGCGGCGGTATTTATCGCCTTGGTGATTCGTGGTATCCGGTCACGGCCGGCGATTTCATCTGGATGGCGCCGTGGTGCCCGCAGTGGTTCGGAGCGATTGGCAAGGTTGCTGCCAAATATCTCATTTACAAAGATTGGAACCGCCATCCGTTGGCAGAATCCGCGCGATGACCATAGGTGTAGATCAAGAGCGTCTGGTAAATGAAATTGAGGAGCTGGCATTAATTTCTGATGCTGAAGCTCCAGCGGTAACAAGAATTGTTTTTACGCCGACCGATCTTAAGGCGCGTGCGTGGCTCATCGCCCGCTGTGAGAAAGCTGGATTGGCCGTGCGGCAGGACCCCATAGGAAATATCTTCGCGCGCTGGACGGGTTCAGACCCAAGCCTTGCGGCGGTGGGCACCGGTTCTCACATCGACGCAATACCCAACGCCGGAAAATACGATGGGGTTGTTGGTGTGCTTGGAGGTCTTGAAGCGATTCGATCGCTGCGAGACAGCGGTTTTCGCCCAAAGCGCTCGATCGAGTTGCTTCTTTTTACTTCGGAAGAACCCACACGCTTTGGAATTGGATGCCTCGGCAGTCGGCTGCTGTCGGGAACGCTGTCTGCGGATGCCGCCAGAAAGTTACTGGACAAAGCAGGAGCTTCCATTGAGGAGGTGCGCCGGAACGCCGGCTTTCAAGGGTCACTCGAAGAAGTGAGACTTCCGGACGGCTACTACAAGGCGTTTGTAGAATTGCACATCGAGCAGGGTCCCCTACTGGAGCAGCAGAAAATTCCTCTCGGGATTGTCACCAAGATCGCAGCGCCCGCCAGCCTGCGTTTTTCCATTGCCGGTGTGGGCGGGCACGCGGGGGCGGTCTTGATGCCCGATCGCAGGGACGCCCTGTGCGCGGCGGCGGAACTGATCCTCGCGATTGAAAGCGCGGCGCGGACAAGCGGCGCAGTGGATACGGTAGCCACCGTAGGTATCTGTGAAGTGTTTCCTGGTGCCGTCAACAGCATTCCCAGTCGCGTTGACCTGACTGTGGACATCCGGGACACAAATCTCGAGCGGCGTGATGCAGTGATGCTTGCGATTCAAGCCGCACGTCAAACCGTTGCAGTCAGGCGGCAGGTCCCAATCCACGAAGAACTGTTGAACGCGGATGCCCCGGCCCAATGCGATCCTTCGATCACGGAAACTCTTTCTCAGTGCTGCGTTAAGCATCAGTTGGCTTTCATTCCGATGGTGAGTCGCGCTTATCATGACTCGCTCTTTATGTCGCGCACCGCACCTGTGGCGATGCTATTTATTCCGTGCCGCAACGGATACAGCCATCGTCCCGACGAATACGCGTCTCGAGAAGACATCGGGCGCGGAGTTACTGTACTCGCGGAAGCTCTGGCTACTCTGGCGGCGTGACCGCAATGAGAGCAACCGGAGATTGTCGAGATCACTTTGTTGCCAGACCGCTTCGGACTTTGGCATAACCTGGTTTAATCACTGAATAGATGAAGTCGCAACGCCGATCATAAGGCAAGAAGGCGCTCTTCATCGCGTTGATGGTGAGCTTTTCGAAGTCCTCGATCGAAAGACAAAATGTGTCTCGGGCCGCTTCAAATTCTTTGGTCATCGTTGTGTCGCTCATTAAGCGATTGTCGGTATTGAGAGTTACGCGAAATTTTTCCTGATAGAGAATCTTGAAAGGATGTTCGTCCAGACTGCGCGCAGCCCCGGTATGAACATTGCTGAGCAGGCAAATCTCCAGCGGAATTCTTTTGTCGAGAACGTATTGCGCAAGGTCGCCCAACTTCACTGCTTTGCCATTCACGACCGCAATGTCATCGATTAATCGTGTTCCGTGCCCGATACGGTGTGCCCCGCAATATTGAATCGCCTGCCAGATCGATTCTTTCCCAAACCCTTCACCGGCATGAATCGTAATGTTGAAATTCTGCCGCTGAATGTAGTGAAAAGCGTCCACATGTTTTTTAGGAGGATACCCACCCTCCTCGCCGGCCAGATCGAATCCGACCACGCCCCGTTCGCGAAAGTCGACGGCGAGTTCGGCCATTTCGAGCGATACGTCCATATTGCGCATCGCGCAGATAATCAGGCCCGAAGAAATTCCAAAGTCCTTTCCTCCTCGCTCCAAACCCTTTAAGGCCGCGGAGACCGCTTGCTGGTGGCTTAGTCCCATCCGAGTATGAAAAATCGGAGCAAAGCGAGTTTCAAAATAGACTACGCCGTCCCGGCTTAAATCTTCCGACTGTTCATAGGCCGCTCGTTCCAGCGCCTCTTCCGTTTGCATTACAGCGATAGTGTGTGTGAATCCTTCGAGATACTTCGGGAGACTTCCCTGATTCGCTCCTTGATGGAACCAGCGCGCGAGCTCTTCCGGATCTTCGGTGGGAAGTTGCCCATATCTTGCACTTCTTGCCAACTCAACTATCGTTTTGGGTCTTAGCACACCGTCCAGATGTTCGTGTAACAGAACTTTGGGGAGACTCCTAAGCACCGCGCGATCCAACTTCATAAAGCCCCCGTTTTTCCCCGTTTGCCGCGACCCGGGACAGGCTTTTCGAAACCAGCCTCTGGCAAGAATATCAGCATGCGTCCCTCCAAGTAGGGAAGAACTGGCCTATTCCGCGCCAAGAAATGCGTAACGCAGTACAAAGAGGGCGCTGAGGATCCAGATCAATGGCGTGATTTCACGATAACGTCCGGAACCGAGCTTAAGGAAAGTGAACGAGAGCAAGCCGAGACTTAGGCCAGTAGCGATGCTGAACGTGAGCGGAGTGGCGACGAGCGTCAAGAAAGCGGGAAACGCCTCGGTGAAGTCATTCCAGCGAACACGAGCGAGGGCGCCGCACATGAGCGCACCTACCAGGATTAACGCCGGGGCTGTGGCATAGGTAGGAATTGCGGCGACAAGCGGCGCACAGAACACGGCGGCCAGAAAAAGCGCGGCGATCACGATGTTGCCGAGTCCCGTTCGCGCACCCGCAGCCACCCCGGCGGCACTTTCAATGTAACTCGTTACGGTGGATGTGCCCGTAAGCGCGCCGGCCATGGTGCCGAATGCATCTGCGAGCAACGCACGACTGGCGCGCGGGAGCTTGCCATCCCGGAGAAAACCTCCTTGCTCACAAACACCGATGAGTGTGCCGACATTGTCAAAAAGATCCACGAAGAAAAACACAAAGACCAGTTCGCCCAGACCGAGCTTGGTGGCCCCGCGCAAATCGAGCTTGAAAAGAGTGCCGGACGGATGAGGGACAGAGAACAGGTGCTCCGGCCAATGGCTGAGCCCGAGGGGAATTCCTGCGAACGCAATCGCAACGATGCCGATCAAAATCGCTCCGCCAACACGGCGCGACACGAGAATAGCAATGAGAAGGAGTCCGGCGACGGCCAGCAAAAATTCCCAGTCAGTGACTTTGCCAAGGCCCACGAACGTGACCGGGTTCGCGACAATGACTTTTGCATTGCGAAGGCCAATGAACGCGATGAAAAGACCAATGCCCGCGGCGGTTCCATGTTTTAGACAATCAGGAATATCGTTGACAATGTGCTCGCGAATGTTCGTCAAAGTCAGAACGAGAAACACAAGTCCCGAGAGAAATACGACACCCAACGCAGTTTGCCAGGGCACGCCTCGGCCGATGACGATCGAATAGGTAAAGTACGCGTTTAGAGACATTCCGGGCGCGAGCGCGATGGGATAGTTGGCCCACAAGCCCATCACTAGAGTGGCGAACGCCGAGGAAATGCACGTGGCGAAAAGCACGCCCTCCAGAGGCATACCGCTTTCAGCAAGAATGCGCGGGTTGACGACGACCACGTATGCCATCGTCATGAATGTGGTTAGCCCGCCAAGAAGCTCGCGGCGGACGGTCGTTTGGTTTTCTTCAAGATGAAACACACGCTGCAACAATCAGATTTCCCCAGAAAAGTGCGCGCACTATAGGCCGAGGAACAAGCGGTGTCAATTCCTTAAGACTCTTTTGATCGCATGCAGATTTCCGTTTCATTCGAGCGAGTAATCGAATCGGCTTGCGCTTCACTCCGTATTGAAAACGCGGAACTTATCGATTTTTGAAAGACGCTCAAAACGCTGAAAATGACGAAATTGCGCCTAACTGGGACGTATCTGGCACGCGAGATTTTCCATTCCCGGGCGAACTCCGCATAACACATAACATATGTTGCCGACCAGCACCGTAGGATCGCTGGAGCATCGATAAAAGCTGAAACCTGCTTGCCACACCTGAAGGCGACCAATGATTCTGCGAAACGCGCCGCAGTTCCGACATGTTGGTCGACCCTTCCCATGCACGCTCCTCGGGCCTAACCATCTGTAACCTCATTCGTGCGATGGCTGCTGTTCGAGTATGAAGGCCCCGTAGTTGTTATCTTATCGAAGCCCTGCATGACCAAAAAGTTGGCTTTAGAAGGTGCGTCTCAAATATCCCGACCGCGTCGCTAAGAAGATTGCGGTCCGCGTGGTTCGCGTGCCAGCAACACGGTAGGAGCTATCCTCACTGAATCCGATGCTCTGCGTCGTTACCGCCTGTCAAAAACTTGCCACACATTTCGAGCGGATGATATCGTGCGCCGGTCAAGCCGATGGTTTCAAAATCAAATAAGGAGCAGTCTCCATGAGAACTCACTATGCGTTGGCGTTTGTTGGCTTGTTATTCCTCTCCGCTTGGGCTAGCCATACACACGGGTCAACAAACCGCGTCACGCAGACAGAACTGGGAATATCGTGTCGACGCCGTTCCAGGAACTGGAAGGTCGGTCAGGATGGCCACGGAATTCGATACGCCGGTCATGGAAAGGAATAGAGTTGCCAACGAACGTCTTATCATTCAGCGAGCGGCAGAAGGTTGGGAACTAACGGCTATCGGCTCAAATTTTTACTACTTCAAACGCGCAAACTAGGAGATAGAGCCGAAAACTGACGACACGCAGACCGTCAAAGCATTTTTAGATGGACATTCAGCAGGGCTCAGAAAGTGAGAAATTAGAATAACCGTGGCACCGATACTGGAGTAGGAAAACACTCTGGACTGATTGAAGGTGGCAACGTCCGATGGTATCGAACTATCGCTTGGTTCACTAGATGCGAGCTAAGGATGTAGCGGTGCGTGAGCGAGAAATTCCGGTAGTTGTTTGTGAGCGCCACTGGAAAGCCCGGAGCCGTGGACCCGCCCAGGCCGGCCCCCGGCAGCGTGAAGTCAATATCCGTGTTGGCGAAGAAAAATCGTGCGAAGAGCATGCTCTTGCGGAAATCGACCAATCTCCGTTGGTCACGGACTGGTCTTCCGTGTACGGGCAGGCAAAGCTATACACCGAGAATCCCAGCGACTCAAAGGGCCTGGATGGATCGACTGTTTGTGGCGTGGGTATGACGTATGCGCCGCTCGGCAGCTTCACTTGCAGCAGGGCCAGTGCCACCGGATTGATATTTGATCCCTCTGCCGCGATTGCGGGACCGATCGGGACCGGCGGACTACCCGGAGCCGCCAGTGAGTTTGAAGTGACTTGCTAGCTCTGCATTTTCGTCGGATAATCGCCCAGTTTTTCGTGCCGGGAAGGAGTTGGATTCGGGGGCCTACTCCGCCATGAAACTTTCGGCAACACGTTCGTATTCGATTGGTTCCGTGCAGCGCTGCCTACAGCTTTTGCGGTTGTTCGGGCAAGCATCGAGCGGCCTGATGCCCGCGGAAGTGGCGAAGCTTTCAGGCTTGCCGACCAGCACCGTGTATCGGTTCCTTGCCAATCTCGAGACAGCGGGCTTTCTGACGTGCGGCGACGGCGGAAAGTACTACCTCGACGTTACATGTTTTTCGACCGCACAGATGGCCCTGTCGCACCTGGACATACGTCGACTGAGTCTGCCCTACCTCAAGGCGCTAAACGAGCACACACGTGAAACGATTCACCTCCTGGTGAGGCAGGGATTGAGCGCAGTGTACGTGGAAAAGCTCGAAGCTCCGCGGCTGCCCAATACCATTTCTCGCATCGGTGTTTCCGTGGCGCTTTACTGTACGGCGGTGGGAGAAGTCTTATTGGCGTACTTGCCCGTAGAGGATCTGGCGCGTGTCCTTCGACAGATCGAACCGAGATGCCGCACGGCGCACACCATAAGCAACACCGAGGAATTGCAAAGACAGCTGGAGCGCGTGCGAAGGTGCGGTTATTCCTTTGACCTGGAGGAAAATGAGCCCCGCATCCGCTGTGTTGCAGCACCGATATGGGATCACTCCGGTAACGTGAATGCGGGCCTAAGTGTCAGTGGGCCGACCAAACGGATGCCGGTGACACGGATGAGGGAGTTGGCTCCCATCGT
>QHYO01000570.1 GCA_003224135.1 Acidobacteriota bacterium
TATCGATCACGCCGCTGTCGGAATTCTCGCTCGAGCAATGCAGTCCATGGCCATCCGTGGATTCATCGTGCACGATCGGGAGAGTGGGGCGTATGCGCTCACAGATAGCGAACGCGCGACGCTCGCTGTAATTCCTAAGAATGCGGGGCTTGCGCCGAAGTGAAGTGCACATGCCCTAACGGCTGCAAGCCCTGCCACCTCGCCGCTCAGATTCAAAAATTTAGTGCGCGTTTCAGGGACTATATGCCGGTAGGGCTTTTCCTGAGGTGAGATGTCGCCAAATACAAGCCGTAAGAAGACTTAGGCTATCGGTCCGTTTCGATGAATACGTCACAACCAATTTCGCCCAACGCCTGCTTAATCCTATTTTTCGCGTTGTCCGCGGCCGTTTGATTGAAGTCCGGTGACGTTTTGTGGGTTTCAATCGAAATCCGGACGAGAAGTCGTTCGGTTGTTTTGCCGCCTCCGAGCAAAGTGGATAGAACAGAAATTCGCGTTACTGCGTGGCAGAATTTACGTCCAATGGCCGTCTCCTCCGGTAACAGTTTATCGCTGATAGCTCGTTGGTGCTATAGCCGCCGGGATCAACACGTCTCGATGGACGAGCTCCAGTCGCATGTAATGCCATACGCTCGACCGCGAGCGGCCGTGGCGACCCAATTCAATGTTGTTGAGATGCCGGGTAAAAGGGAATGTGGTTCGCCCGCGAGCTGGACCATAGAGTCACAAAAGCCCTGCGCCAGCATGGTCCTTGAAGATCTCTCGTCTCGCATAGCCAGGCAGGGTGCCAACTGAGCGATGGCGACTTACGTCGATCATTTTGAGGATGCTGGCGCCACGTTAGGAGGCGAAAATGCCGACAAAATTGTGCCCTAAATGCCACGGCCAAAGAACGATCTTATGTCTCGCATGTCATGGCACTGGCAAAAAAATTCCAGTAGGTAACTGTAAAGAATGCGGCGGAACTGGCCGGCGTATATGCGATGTTTGTAGTGGTACGGGCGAAGTCGAACGTTAGCCCGCCACATTCAAAGAGCCACTACCGCTGCCAACCAGATTGCAAAGCAATTTTGAAGCGCCGGACGGAGTTGTAATTACCCACCTGGCTGACGTTCCTCGATGCGTCGAGGCCGAAGCGGATTACGCGAAGGTGTCCTTCCCGAAAATCATATCCGCGCGTAGCGATGATGCCATCCGGACAAGAGCGGTGTAACGAATATGGTCCCAGATCGTTGGACGGATCGTCGTAGCGGCGCGTCCTTGCCCAACCCCAGGTGCGTGCGCGTCTCATTGTAATAGAGCGAATACAAAGTCAGCGTGCCCGGGATCGGGCCAATCCATCTCCAGCGCGATGGTAGCTGCAATCGGCACCGGCGATGCGTTTACTAAAGGCCGCGACTTCGCTGCTTGGCTGGGGCTAGTCCCCAGGCAAATCTCCACCGGCGACCGCACCATCCTCGGCAAGATATCGAAGCGCGGCAATCGTTACCTCCGCGTTCTGTTCGTTCAGGCCGCGTGGGTTGTGCTGGTCAAGCCAAAGAGTTGGCATCGTCACGGGCTCAAGCCGTGGCTCGAAGCAGCCAAGAAGCGGCTGCATCACAACGTCCTCGCCATCGCGCTCGCCAACAAGCTCGCCCGCATTGCCTGGAGCGTCCTTGCTCACGGTCGAACATTCGAGGCGAGCAGGATCGATGAGGCCGCCGCCTAACCTGCGTGATCATTGAACGCAAGCAGGTCTAGGACCCGTTACCCGCCGAGGTCTGCGAGGGGATGAAACGAGATGGAGGATCGGTCTTCCCGGCGCGCGCGGACACTGGTGACCCAACTGGCCACGGCGCATGTCCGCTTCGCCCCGAAAGCGACCGTCCGCTATCGAAATGCAGTTCGTCGCTGAGTGCCAATAGCTGCCAGACCCAAGATGAGCAACGGCTCAAATCGGCAACAGTTGGCAATGCGTCCTAAAATCTAGGCGAATTCGTTTTGGAACTTCTAGGAGCCCTGCAAGGACACATACGCTAGCCGAGTTTGTATGGTGCCTGACAACGGGGGGCTTAGGCATCCAAGGGTGCGCGCCATACCCCC
>QHYO01000569.1 GCA_003224135.1 Acidobacteriota bacterium
CTCATCGTGATACTCGCATGAACGAGTGGGATGCGATTTATTCCGGGTACGGGCTGGCGCAGCACAAAGGCTACGGCACGCCGGAACATCTGGACGCGCTGAAGCGCCTGGGACCAACTCCACTGCATCGGCACTCCTTCGCTCCGGTTCGCGAGGCGGGCTGTTGGTCCACGGGAGCAATACAAACGCCTCTGCCGATTTTCGAGTGAACACAACTCATGAAAACAAAATGGAAGATGCTGGCGGCGTTTTTGGCTCTGGGAGTGTCGAGTCATCTGGCCACGATTTCAACGGCACTCGCGCAAAAGGACGGAACCACGGTGCTGGCTCGAACACCGCCAATGGGCTGGAACAGTTGGGACGCTTACGGAGAAAGCGTGAGCGAGGCGGATATCCGAGCGAATGCGCAATGGATGGCGCAGAACTTGAAATCGCACGGCTGGGAATACATTGTCGTGGATATGGGTTGGTACATTACCAATCACACCGGCGAAAGCAACGCCAAGAATTCGAAATACAGTCTCGATGAATTCGGCCGGTTTACACCGGCGACAAATTCGATTCCTTCCGCGAACTCCAGCGCGGGATTCAAACCACTTGCCGACTATGTGCATTCGCTGGGACTGAAATTCGGAATCCACATTCTTCGCGGTATTCCGAAACAGGCCGTCGATGCGAATCTGCCGGTCGAAGGATCGTCCTTTCACGCAGCCGACGCAGCCGACAGGAAAGACACTTGCCCGTGGAACCCATTCAACTACGGAGTGGATCCTGCCAAGCCCGCCGGCCAGGCATACTACGACTCCATCGCGAGGCTTTATGCGCAATGGGGAGTGGACTTCCTGAAAGTGGATTGTATTTCTAGCCACCCGTACAAGGGAGAGGATATTCGCATGATTCGCGAGGCCCTTGACAAAACCGGACGAGCGATTGTCCTGAGTCTCTCACCGGGACCGGCGCCTCTCGATAAGGCGCGCGAGATCGCGAGGTACGCGCAACTGTGGCGTATTTCCGATGACGTGTGGGACGTTTGGAAGACGACGGAGAACTTTCCGCAGGGTCCCGGAAATCAATTTGCGCGAACCGCAGCCTGGGCGGTTCACTCCGGACCCGGCCACTGGCCCGATGCGGATATGCTGCCACTCGGCAGCTTGCGGCCCTCGGCGGGCTGGGGCGAATCGCGTGAAACACGGCTGACTAAGGAGGAGCAACGGAGCTTACTGACCCTGTGGTGCATCGTCCGTTCTCCACTGATCATGGGCGGAAACCTTACGGCACTGCAAACGGATCCATGGACGACTTCTCTGCTGACAAATGATGAAGTGCTGGCCGTCGACCAGCATTCAAAGGACAGCCGTGCCGCCATACAAACGGAGAATTCCGCGGTGTGGGTGTCGCGCCCGGCTGAAGGCCCGGGCTACTATGTCGCGGTTTTCAATCTGAGCGATCAGCCCCAAACTTTGCAATACCATTGGACGGAGTTGGGGCTGGCAGCGGGCCGGTACAAGGTACACGATCTCTGGGAACACCAAGAAGCCGGCCCGATTGCCCTGCTGAAGGTAAATCTGTCACCTCACGCTTCGACTCTGTACAAAATAATTCCTCAGTAATTTGTCGGCCGCCAGCTGCTCGTCTCGGCGCGGTCCGTTTAGTCGAATTAGCGATAGGACAACTTCGGGTACCACTTTTCGCCGCGCCCGTCGGGCGTGTAATCGAAAAGATTCCACAATGGCCAGATCAGATCGACGTGCCGTCCGTCCTGACCAGGATCGCAGGGCGCAAACAATAACTCCGTGTGATAAAAGTGATGGATCCTGCCATCCCGTCTGACAAAAACATTCAGCGACGGGAACTGGCTGCCTTCTTTGTTCTCTCCGCGGTAGTCGAGGTTGTAGGTGTTCCCTGCCGAAGACAGCAGCCGCAAATTGCGCCAGCCCCGTTCCCGGGCGGTAGTTCGAATTCGCTCAATCGGTGATTTTGCGACCACCACAAAATTGACCCGGTCGCGCACGTGGGGCGCTGTCCCGTTCAGCCCATCCAGAATCGACGTGCAGGATGTACAGGGCGTGGCCATCGCCGGGCCGTACATATAGCTATAAACCAGAAGGCTGTCTTTGCCGGGATCGAACAGCTCGGAAAGGCGCGTTTGCCGAACCTCTCCCTGCTCCGACAGGTCGGACGGACCTTCGTCGAAAACGTAGTCCTGAGCTAGTTGGCCGCCCAGGGGCAGTTTTCTTCTCGCTGCGGCGACGGCCTCAATGTGTCGCCGCAGCTCGATTTCAGCGGCGAGGAGTTCTTTGCGAGCCTTTCGATATTCCGCACTCTCTTGTGGAAAACTCAATGCCGGACTTGCGGTGGACATGCTGCCTTCTTGAAGGGATCTTTGGACTATCTGACGCGGGCACCCAGTTTGCGGCCCTGACACCTTAACTGGCAAGGAGAGCCTCGGGAGTGGTCGCAGCGGCTCTGAACCTCAGATGCGACCTTGGCGGACGGGCGCGGCATGGCGTATCTGTTACGGGGATAACTGCCTGCTCACATGCCGCAGCGCCTGCGTTGACTCCCCTATCTCCCGCCTGTAGCGTACAAGAGTGGCGTCCCACCGCTTTTAGAGCGGATGCGCCGATTTGTGGTCAGACTTAGGCCGACCGACCGCTCCGTGATCGCGCCTGAGTTGTCCGCCCAGCCGCAAGATGACTGAGGAGAGAGTCTTGGAAGCGCTCGCGTCAACCGCTTTTGCGGTGGAATTTGAGTTGACCGCTCTGCGGTCACGTCTTGATCGAGCGGCGTCCGGGTTCATGCATGGCCTATAACAAAAGTAAGTTCGTCGAAGCCGCACAGAAACTGTTAAACTAGGGCAAGGTCCCCCAGGCCATTGCGGAATACCAGCATATTCTGAAGTACGAGCCGAAGGATCAGGTCACGCTGATGACCATCGGCGAGCTGTACATTCGCCAGGGAGAAACCTTCCGGGCCATCGAATATTTTGAACGTCTGGCGCAAATCTTTGTCGGCGACGGTTTCCTGACGAAGGCCATCGCGGTTTATAAGCGCATCGCGAAGCTAGCGCCGGAAGAAATCAAACCGCTCGAGCGGCTGGCTGACTTGTACGTGCAGCAGGGCGTAATGAGCGAAGCGCGCCCGCTGTTCCTCCAGCTCGCAGAAATTCATTTGAAGCACAACCGCCAGACCGAGGCAGTTGCCCTGCTGAGAAAGCTCCTACTGGCGGAACCCGACAATCTTCGCATTCAGATTCGGCTTGCAGATCTTTATCAGGCGATGGGGAAGCCCGCCGAGGCCGTCGAAACATACGTTTCGGCAGCACAGCGTGCGCTCGCCCGTGGCGACCACGCAGAGTCCGACAAACAATCAGACAAAGCCTTGAAGCTGGATGGCGCGAATGCGGCGGCGCTCACTGTGAAAGCGCGTTCCGCCTCGTCGCAGAGTCGTTTTGCGGATGCCGCAGAGTTCCTGAAAAATCTGCCTGGACTCGAAAAGGGAGGCGAACAGAGCGAATTCCTGCTGGACCTCTACCTCAAGTCCGAGAATTGGGATGCCGCGACCACGCTGGCTCTGAAAGTCTTCGACGGAGACGAAAAGAATTTTGGCCTCGCGCAAAAAGTAGCCGAATCTTTGTTGGAATCGGCACAATCAGAGCGGGCCCTCGCTCTGGTATCCCGGCTACGCGTTCCCATGCTGGATTCCGGAGAGCACGATGCCGTAGCGCGTCTCCTGAATGAGCTTGCCTCCAAAATGCCCGGCCGGCTCGAACCACTTGAATGGCTGGTCGATTCTTACGGACGCACCAGCGATTCCTTCCGCATGCCGGATGCGCTTGCGCAGCTTGGCGACGCTTTGGTTGCCGCAAAACAGCTCACTCGCGCCAAGGAAGTATTCGAACAATTGGTCGATCGCCAGCCCGAAAGCGATTCTGTCAAACGGAAGCTCAATGACGTCTTGCGGCGCATGGGATTGCCCGCACCCGATGAAGAACCTGAGATCGTTGAGTCGCTGCAAGCGGAAATTCCGCAACCGGAAGCCCCAAAGCTCCGGCCGGACATCGTTACGCTACCTGAAGAACGCGTGGCAGCGGCCGCGGTGGTGGAAGATCCACTGGATGAAGAGACACAGAAATTCATTACGCAGTCACTCACCGACGTCGATCTTTTTGCGAGCTACGGCCTGACGCAAAAAGCAATTGGGCTGCTTGAGGCGATTCTGCGCCGCACGCCAACTCACACGCCGACGCTTGAAAAACTTTTGGACTTTGTGCTTGGAGCGGGCGACGACAGGCGCACCGCGGAGTTAGCCGCCCAGCTGGAACGAATTCACCGCGACCACGGAGATACAGCGGGCGCCGAACGTTTTGGCGAGCTGCGCCGCAGATTCCAGCGCGCCGCAGGTCTTTCCGATGAAGAGATCGCCGCGGCAGCGAATCCGCACGCGATCCCGGCGGGGGTCACCGAAAATCCGGCCGCCGCTCGAGCGACAGTGGAAGAACTGCCGGTCTCGATGGATGCTGCGCCGGCTCCGGCAGGAGTGACCACGTCTGTCCCTCCGCCGCCGAAGCCCGCTGCTCCAGCAGCGCCCGTTCACGAGGTGGATCTATCCGACGAATGGGCCTCGCTCCTCGAGCAGGGCGCCACGACTGAAGCGCCACCCGCGGTACGGGCCGAAAAAGTCCCCGCGCCGCCAGCGGAAATTCCTCCCGCCCAAAAATCACCTCCGGTCCAGCCGCCGCCAGTTTCCGCACCTCCGCAAGAATTTGATATTTCCGAGTTTCAGATTCCAGTCGAGACCCCAGAGCCCGCACCGGCTTCGCCGTTTGCGGCTATTTCTGCCGACGTGTCTGCTGAGGCGCCGGCTCGAATCCCCTCAGAGATTGCGCCGCCGGAGACACCTGCGCCCGCTCGGGAAGAAACCGCCGAGTTCATCCCGGTGGTCGAGGAAAGCGCCAAGGAAGTAGCGCCACCACCGCCACCTCCGCCTCCGAAAAGCGCGGTTCCCAAGGAATCAGAGCCCGTTCCTGAAATTGAGCTCGATCAGGAATATGAACTCGTTCTCACACCGGAGGCCGACGCGGATGCTCCTGAAACGACCCCACCGCCCGAACCTGAAACCGTGAAGCTGGGCGGTCCGCAGGTTCTCGCTTCCGACCAGTTCCTTCGAGACCTCGCGAAGGAAATAGATCAGTTGGGAATTGACCAGCTGACTCCGTCATTTTCCGAGCCGGCCACGAAGGAACAAGCGCAGGTTCCAGCAGCGAAGGGGGAAACTCCGGCGTCGCCAGCTGAACACGAACCATTGAAAGAAGTTTTCGAGGAATTCCGCGCGGAACTTGGCGAGATGGGCGCGGAGGACGAAGACCTAGAAACTCACTACAATCTGGGAATAGCGTTTCGCGAAATGGGTCTGCTTGAAGAAGCCATCAGCGAATTCCAAAAAGTTGCCAAAGCCAATGAGCGCGGCAAGGCATTTCGCTACGCGATGCAGTGCTGCACGTTGCTGGGCCTTGCGTTCATGGAAAAAGGGCAGCCGTCGATCGCCGCGATCTGGTATGAACGCGCTCTGCGCACTCCCGGCGTCGACGCAGAAAGTACATTGGCCTTGCGGTATGATTTAGGAGTCGCCCAGGAATCCGCGAACGACCTGGATGCGGCACTGAAGAGCTTCTCTCAGGTCTATGCGGTGAATATCGACTACCGCGACGTGGCGGACCGTATCGCCGCTCTTCAGAAAACCACGCGCTGACTACGGCGCATCCAGGTTCTCCGGCGTTCATGAATAAAGCGTTGCGGGCGATGCTGATCGTGTTGTGCTTCGAAATGGGAGCGCTACTGCTCTATCTGCCGTGGTCGAATTTCTGGGAACAGAACTACTTCCTCATACACTTCCCGACGCTCGTGCCATTTGCGCTGCATCCTTCCGTACGCGGATTGGTCAGCGGACTCGGCGTGCTTGATATTTTTGTTGCGTTGGGCCTGCTTCAGTCCCGCCCGGAAGCTCCTCGTGTCTCTCCTCACTAAGCCAACGCAACCGATCCTGTGTTACGTGACGGACCGCCGCAGCCTGCCGCTTTCCACCTCGGCCGATGCCCACCATCTCCTGTTCGATAGCGTGGAACGCGCAGCCGCGGCCGGCGTGGACTGGATCCAGCTTCGTGAAAAGGATTACTCCGGCAAGGAATGGGAAGAACTGGTGTGCGAGTCGTTGCGCCGGATCTCTCGCGCCGGCTCCGTGACGCGAGTTTTTGTGAATGACCGGCTTGACGTGGCGCTGGCTTGCGGTGCGGGCGGTGTACACCTGAGCGAAAACGGAATTCCGGTTGCCGACGCGTGCCGATTGCGAGACGATTTTTTTTCCTCTCACGGTCAAAAACGCGATTTTCTTGTCGGCGTTTCCTGCCATTCCCTGGGGGCTGCGCTGGGAGCGGCACGCGCCGGTGCGGATTATATCTATTTCAGCCCGATTTTTTACACGCCGTCGAAGGCCAATTATGGCCCACCGCAGGGGCTCGAACGGCTCGCAACGGTCTCGAAAGCGCTAGCTATTCCGGTAATCGCCATCGGAGGAATCTCCGAGGAAAATGCTGCAGGTTGCTTCGAGGCCGGCGCTGCGGGCGTCGCCGCCATCCGTTTGTTCCAGGAATCGCCAGAGTTGACGCAAATCTTGCGGACGTTGCATGCCCACCGGCAGTCGACTTCCGCGTGAATGCGGGATTACTTTTGGGAGAGGCGGCGCAGCAGCCGGATTTGTCCAGCATGATACACGTCGTGAAACGCCACGCCCCAGAGCATACGCAGCACTTTCCTCGTCACTGGCTTTGCTAATGCAGTCTTGACGGCATCGCGCAAAGCTTCGTGTTCCTGCCGCAGAATTGCTTTGTCTGCCTGCCACGCGGATTTATTCACCTTCCCTGCCTCCGGCCTTCGAAAAAAGTTGCTTCCCTGCAACACGAATGAGCCGCGTTTCCCGCCCTCTAAGCGGCGCCGAACGGTGTACTTCCAATAGGCTGCATGCAGCGCTTCTTCCCAGATATTGTGGCGATTCGGTGCGGGCCGCCACGCAGCCTGCTTGGCGGTAACTCCCTTCATCGATTGCCAGAGGTTCGGGCCATGCCAGGTCTTGCGTTCAAAGGCCTCCTCGAAGAGATCAAGAATCACGGAATCAGCATTCATGGCTATCCCCCGAAACCATCTGGAAGCAAGCTTCGCGCGGGTCGCGCGGCAGAGTCAAACATGGGCACTGGTGGCGAGGGGAATTTTATATGCAAACGTCTTGCAACTGATATAGGACTAAGCTAGTCTGATATCTCGTTGTTGCAAATCACTTGCAAGGAGACTCCTTTGATCCGTTTGCGCCTGGCCCTGGTCGCCGTGGCATTCGCGTTACTTTCCCCGGTTTTTTCACTGCCTCTGGCGGCCCAGGAAAATCCGTACTTTGTCACCTACGATCACAACCTTGAGGAGCCTGGAAACCTCGAAGTCGAATACTTCTCGACGTTCGGCACACAACGCACTGGAAACGACTTTCATTCCTACTGGACTGAGCTCGAGTATGGAGCAACGGCCTGGTGGACCACCGAATTCTATTTGAACGCTCAGACAACATTTCATGACAGCACGGCTTATTCCGGGTTCAAGTGGGAGAACCGCTTTCGGCCTCTGAAACACGAGCACTGGATCAACCCGGTCTTGTACGTTGAATACGAAGACATAAACGGCACCGACAAGACGCTCAAGGAAGTGGTCGGCCACGACGTCGAGTCGGACTATCTGACCTCAAATGCGGAAGCGCGCCAAGAGCATAAACGCGAAGTGGAGCTGAAGCTGATCCTTTCCAGTAACACGAAGGGCTGGAATTTTTCTGAGAACATTATCGCGGAAAAAAATCTGTCCAACGAGCCATGGGAGTTCGGTTACGCTCTCGGCGCCAGCCGCCCACTCTCGTTGAAAGCCTCCGCGAGGCGATGCACTTTTTGCCGGCAGAATTTCACAGTCGGCGCCGAGATGTACGGTGGATTGGGAGACCGCTACAGTTTCGGCTTGAAAGATACGGCACATTATCTTGCACCGGTGGCTGCGTGGAACTTGCCGAGCGGGTGGACCTTGCGGCTTTCTCCCGGCTTTGGGCTGAACGACAATAGCCACGCGTTCCTGCTGCGGTGGGGCGTCTCGCGCGAAATTACCGGATTCGGCGACATGGTGCGGCGAATGTTTGGAGGCCGCCCGTGAAGCTGGCAGTGTCACTACTGATGGTCTCGGCAGTGCTGCTTTGCGCTTCGGTGGTGCTAGCAAACGGCCAGAACGCCGCGAAGGACAACAAAGCAAACGATGACAAATCGAAATACAACAAAAGCGCTGAGATCTTCGCCGAACTTGGGAAAGCTCCAGAGAAGGCACGCAAGCGAATGAATCCTCTCGAAAATGATCCGGAGGCGATTGCTGCCGGCCGGTTGCTGTTTGAGGATCACTGCGCCGAATGCCATGGCGACAAAGCAGAGGGCGGAAAGAAAGGCCCGAACCTGCGTGCCCCGGAGGTGCAGAATGCCACGCCGGGCTCGCTGTTCTGGCTACTGACGAACGGAGTGGTGCGAAAAGGCATGCCGGTATGGTCGAAGTTGCCGGAGCCGCAGCGCTGGCAGTTGGTACGGTACCTAAAGTCGTTGCGTGTGGTGCAGCCTGTGCCGGCAGAGGCCGCAATCAAGCCGTGACGAGTTACGCGCTGAGCCAGCGGCCGATGGGTTTCCAGGATTCGGTGTGATCGCAGACCACGCGAAGTGTGGCGGTGATCGGAATTGCCAGCAGTAGTCCCATACCGCCCCACACCCAACCCCAGAACAGCAGCGAAACGGTAATTGCGACGGCGTTCAATCGCAAACGGCGTCCCACAAGTTGTGGCGCGATTAAATTTAACGCGAACACGTGAATACTGGTCAGCAC
>QHYO01000571.1:0-1390 GCA_003224135.1 Acidobacteriota bacterium
CGGGAACTTCCGTTGGATTTACAGGCGACCTCTTTTCAGCGGCGAGTGTGGCAGGAGCTCCAACGGATTCCACGCGGAGCGACGCGGACGTACAGCCAAATCGCGCGAGCTGTTGGCAAGCCTCGCGCCATCAGAGCAGTTGCGAGGGCATGCGCTACGAATCCCGTTTCGATTGTTGTGCCATGCCACAGAGTGGTACGCGCGGATGGAAATCTTGCCGGATACCGCTGGGGATTATCGCGAAAAGAGAAATTATTGGAGCGCGAGCGGAGTTAACAGCAGGTGTAAAAAAAAAGAAAAACGGGCACAGCATTGCTGCGCCCGTTGAAATTTATGAACGTTAACCGCGAGGTTTGATCTTTGTGTCGTTCTTCGGCCAGTCGGGTTTAAATCTTGAGTCGTCGATCTTCAGGTTTATCTTGATGTCGCTGTACCGGATGAGCAGGTAATCGCCGGAACCCGCTTCCAGGAATTTCTGTTGCGCGGGCAGCCAGGACGATTCGTCAATCCAAACCTGCACCCTGCTGATCTGCGAGCGCATCTCGGCGGAGGTCTTGCTCGCCATCGAATGCGATCTCATAACTTTTCTTCAAGTTCTCTGTGCGAGTGCCGAAACCGAGCTCAAGATATTGATCGACCAGGGCGCGGTTTTTGCCGAGGTTGTACTCCTCAATGCGATTGATTTTTGGATTGTAGATAGCAAGGTTATCGCCGGTGCGAAGAATCGTTCGTGGATCGGGATGCGAGAATTCGATCCTCATCTTGTCATCTTTTTTGCGCAGCCACATCTGGCCGGATTCCTTCGAGGTGTCCTTCACGACGTCGGTGTACTTGATGTGCTCTACATTCGCGGTGAGTGTGCGGAAATCGCGCGCTGCGGCGTCCATCATGCCGAGTGCGGAATCGACTGTCCACTTTTGTCCGGACTGCGCGTTTGCGCTGGGTGACAGGAAAATCAGCGCAGCGACGACGAAGCTAAAAAAACAACCAGGCTTACCGGTCAACGGGGGTCCCATCCGCTGCGAAATTCTTGGGAAAAACATCCAGAATTGATCGTAGCACAGATAGTAAGACGTATTTGTCGTGAAGCGAGTTTCTGCGGGTGATGCTACTTTTTGCGAAGCGTCACTTGATAGGCAATGACGGCGCCCTGCGCATCGCGAATGGCTTCAACGTTGGTGATTTCAAACCTGCCGTTTTGCAAAGAGGACTCAGTCCTCTGCAGCGCGCGGTGAAGTTCGTTTCGGAGCTGCGGCATCTGCTCCGGGGGAGTCAGGATGCGCGTGTCCACCTTGTACACCTGTTGATTTCCCTTTTCGCTCAGAAGTTCGACCTGCGCCGATGCCGCGGGAACTCCGCGCGTAGGCTGGTCATGAAACCAGCGGCTGGG
>QHYO01000571.1:1444-2809 GCA_003224135.1 Acidobacteriota bacterium
GAAGCCATGTCAGTCGGCCGGAACTCCGTCGACGATCACGCCGTCGCGCATGTGTACGACTCGATCGAAGTACGTGGTGGCTTCCGGATTGTGCGTAATCATCACGATGGTCTGGCCCAGATCTTTGTTCAGACGGC
The DNA here is from genome assembly GCA_003224135.1 of Acidobacteriota bacterium. Lineage (GTDB taxonomy): Bacteria > Acidobacteriota > Terriglobia > Acidiferrales > UBA7541 > Acidiferrum. The sequence continues at coordinate 1,582 of QHYO01000571.1, forward strand.
GCAGCATCTCCAGCACAATCTCGGAATTTTTCGTGTCAAGATTGCCGGTAGGCTCGTCTGCCAGCAGAATTTTCGGTTCGTTGATGATCGCGCGGGCGATTGCAACGCGCTGCTGTTCGCCGCCCGACATCTCGGAAGGCTTGTGAGTAAGGCGGCCTTCGAGCCCGAGCATTTTCGTGACAACATCAAAGCGGTGCGGATCGAAGCCGTCGCCATGTATGTACTGCGCAATGGCGATGTTGCCCCTTGCGCTGAGCGTCGGAAGAAGATTGAAGCGCTGAAAGACAAAGCCGATTTTACTGCGGCGAAGTTTGGTCCTCGCCGAATCACGCATTTCCGTCAGATCGTTGCCATCGACCAGGACTTTGCCGCGTGAAGCCTGCGCTAATCCGCCGATGACGTAAAGCAGCGAAGACTTGCCGCAGCCTGAAGGCCCCATCACCGCGACAGATTCGCCCGGCTGCACCTCAAAATTGACGCCACGCAGCGCCGGAACTTCGACCTTGCCGGCATGATAGAGCTTCCAGAGATTTTCGGTCTTGAGTATCGGCTCCACGCTTCGCTTTCTTGTCTCCTGGTTCTCAGCGCTCCGCAAGCCTGATTGTTGCGCTCGTATTGTAGCTGCGATTCCCACTAGTGCCTAGCAACGCGCGGTTTTTCGTATCGGCGCGATCCCGCGACAAGCACCGCACGCGCACGCCCAGTCAAATGTCAGTGCCTCGACGACGTCTTTCCGGCTGGCAACCCATGCCGGGTAGCCTGCCCCGACAAGGGTGCCGAGCAGAGCGATCAGCCCCGCGCGCACTACCCACGCCGGGGTGATCAGAATCGACAGCGTCGGAAATCCCGCATGGAAAGCCGCCCGCACGCCGTAGCTGAGCGCCACGCCTCCTGCAATTCCGCCGAGACAGAGCAGGGCGGACTCCATCAGCAGCGCGCGGATGATAAAGGGCGGATTCGCGCCAAGCGACTTGAGCACACCGATGTCGCGGGTGCGTTCGATTACGGTCGTATACATCGTCAGAAAAATTACGAGCAGTCCGATCGAAACGGCCAGTGCGATCATCGCGTCGATGAATACCTGCAGGCCCGGGATGTTCGTCGAGGTCATCAATGAAAGCAGATCTTTCAGCGGACGAATCGTGTAACCGGGGAAGTTCTCCGGCTTGCGCATCTCCTCCATAACGTCCTCGGTGTGTTCCGGACGCGTACACTTGATGAAAAAGAT
>QHYO01000576.1 GCA_003224135.1 Acidobacteriota bacterium
TGTCAAGGACTTTTATTACTTTTTCGAACTAACTTCATGCAAAATACCGAAGATGCGCATGACTTATTTATGTTTTGAGATTTATCTTCGGTTTGCGCCCAGCAGAGGTTTCCAATGTATCGACTGAAGCATTGCAAGACCCAGCGTGAACGCGACTTGCACGTAGTCGAGGCTCTCGTGCGAAGGTTTGGATCTCTCTCCCAAGTCGAGATCCACGAACTCACTCATCTGCGGCGCAGCGCCATCTCCGGGCTTGCGCGCGATTTGCTGAAGCAGAGAAGGCTCATTGAGGCCGGTCGCTCTGACAACTCTATGGGCCGGAAGCGGATTCTGCTCAGGCTTAACGAGGAGCACGGCTTTTTGCTGGGAGTGGGATTCGACGACGAAGCCGTGCTGGCAGCAGTGATGGACCTTCGTCCAAGGATCCGCTCGATGGTGCGTGAAGACACGCGATTGGAAGGAGGCATGAACGGCTTGGCGCACCAGCTCCTTTCCTGCGCACACGAAGCCGTGAAGCAGGCCGGTCTCAAGGCAGAATCGCTTCTAGGGATCGGCCTCGCTGGCTCAGGCTTGGTGAATAGCCAGGAGGGCACGATGGTGATGTCTTCCACCATTGAGTCCTTCAAACACGTGCCGCTTCGACGCATATTCGAGAAGGAGTTTTCGGCTCCCGTACTGCTGGCGAATTTCGCCAGCGCAAAGGCAGTCGCTGAAAGGACCCTCGGCGCAGGTGCACTGGCCGACGACATGATTTATGTCGAATATGGCAAGACCGGGATCGGTGCCGGGATTATCAGCGGCGGAAAACTGATTCACGGCGCTGGGTACGCAGCAGGCGAGTTGGGCCATACGCACGTGACCGAAGAGGGTCCGCCATGCAAGTGCGGCAGTTTCGGTTGTTTGGAAGCGCTCGCGGGAGCGGCGGCGATCGAGTCGAGAATTCGCAAGGCCATCGCCGAAGGCAGCGGCTCAGAGGTGGTATCGCTGGCTGGCGGTGACCCCGACGCCGTTTCGGGGTGGATGGTGCTCAAGGCTGCACAGATGGGCGACAAGACCTGCAGCGCTATTGTTGAGCAGGCAGCGAACTATTTAGGGTTGGGCCTCGCCAACCTCGTGAACCTTTTTAACCCTTCAGTTCTAGTTCTTGACCAGCGGCTGAAGCTCGCAGGGCAGGGTCTGCTGGAGCAAGTGATCAAGGTGGTCAAGAGGCAGGCGTTAAGCTATTCAACCAGAAACGTGAACATCCGCTTCGGGAGCTTGGGTGCCGAGGCCAGCGTTCTGGGCGCAGTCTCGATCGCGCTTGAGAAACATTTTGAGATTCCAGCGCTGAAGCCTCCTCGATTTTTGATCGAGTCTATTTCCGGCCCGCCACATCGCGGTCTAAGGCATGAGACACTCGCTATGGCAGTCTCGGACCCGGTGCCAGGGTTTCCCGCGTCTGGTCTGGCCCCTGAATGAATCCTTGGGTTAGCGTCTGACACTTCGGCCGGTCCCCTGACGGATCGTCATGATTTGGTCCGCTTGAATCCTGTCCCAGGCTTCGGTGCTGCCGTCCGGCCAATAGACGATCAGTCCATCTATCCTGGCGTGCTCTCCTAATCCAAAATGCACCCGGACATCGTTGGCGCTTAAATAGCTCGAATCCGTGTGGGCGCGCCGCGTGAGTTTTCGTCCGTTTTGACGAACCTCGATCCTGGCACCGATCGCAAAACGATTTCCGCCAACTGCTTCCAGGCGAACCAGGAGCCAGTGATTGCGGTTTAGAAATCTGGTCTGGTTCAGTAACAGCCGCGCAGGGCCATTGTTGTTGGCAATCACAACGTCGATGGCACCGTCGTTGTCGATATCCCCGAAAGCTGCTCCGCGGCTTACCTCGGAAATCGAAAGGGCAGGCCCAGCAACCCCGGTTACCTCGCGAAACTTTTTTCCATCGCCCTCGTTGTGGAACAACTGATTGATTTGATCGAACGGATACGGGCTCCCGCGCAAGGACGCAATGCGGTTCACAGCACCGTTGGCAACAAACAGATCCAGATGACCGTCATTGTCATAGTCAAACCATTCCGTACCGAATCCGGTGTAGGGCAAGGTCGCCTGCAGGAGCCCGAGTTCCACGGAGGCATCGTAGAAATTTGCATGGCTATCGTTGACGTAGAGATTACAACCTTCATGAGTTAAGTTAGTTTTGAAGATGTCCTCATCCCCGTCATTGTCAAAGTCTGCGGAGGTCACGCCCATACCGGCTTGAGAGGCGCCCTCGACGTTGTAGGCAGTTCCCGACAATAGGCCTCTTTCTTTGAACGTGCCGTTACGCTGATTGACCCACAGGTGAGCGGCAGCGCCATCATTGGCGACGTATATGTCCGGCCACCCATCGCCATTGAAGTCAGCACAGACTACTCCGAGGCCGGGTCCGACGGCGGCGCCGATTCCGGCTCTTTCGGTGACATCTTCGAATGTGCCGTCGCCGCGGTTGCGGAAGAGGCGCGCCGGCACCGGCTGGTACATTTTCGGCGTGCAATAATCACGCTCTCCCGTCGACAAGTAACAGCTCTTGTTGCCTTTCGGCGTGAAGTCCAAATAGTTTGCTACAAAAAGATCGAGACGCCCATCGCGGTCGTAATCAACCCAGGCAGCGCTTGCGCTCCAGCGGGGGTCATCGACGCCGGCCTGCGCCGTGACGTCTGTGAACGTGCCGTCACCGTTATTGTGGTAGAGCACGTTGTGTCCGAAGTTGGTTAAGTAAAGATCCTGGAAGCCATCATTATCGTAGTCCCCGACAGCGACTCCCATTCCATAGCCGATGTGCCCGACGCCGGCTTTTTCGGTGACATCTACAAACTCCAGTTTTCCGGTCTCGCTCAATAGATTGCGGAAGAGGCGATTGCCAGGCTTCCAACCCGGCGCAGGCGGAAACTTCGCAAGTCGAAGATCCTGAGTAGGGTCGAGCATCGTGCCCTGCACGAGCAACGCCGGCTCCCATGATTTCCGGCATGTAGTACTGGCCGATAGCGCCGTTGAAATGATGAAACTTCAGGCCGACTTCTTCGGCAGCCTCAAGAAATAGCGAAACCTGCTTGGGATGAGCGACGGCCGTATTCCACAGCGTGCTCACACCTCCAGCAAGCCCCAAGGAGAGCAGCTCCAAAAAATCGCGACGACTGTAAATGTACCCCTGTTTTTCTACAAGGCGTCCGCCGGCGGCGTCCCGCTCCCATTCTTTCACCGTGGAGTCTCAGGCGGGGTTTCTAGTATGCGGAGGTCGCGCTCGATGCTGTCAACCAGGCCGGACTGCCCGCGTGCGACAGCTCCATCCCGGGCCTGGCGTATGTACCGCAGAGCATTCTGCCGGTCCCCGGAACGTGCGAACGCCGCGCCCAGAGCGTAGATGTATCGCGGTGTGTTTTCATCCTCTGGCTCAATCGTCTTCTGCAATTCCTGGATTCCTTCACGGTAGGCACGCGGCTTCCACCAACTTGCCCTGTCGCTCCCAGAGGTATCCGATGTTGTTGTGGGCGGCAGCGTGAAAAGGGTCGATTTCGATGGCCTTCCGGAAAGCGTTCTCAGCCTGTTCAAATTTTTGAGCGGTAAGAAGTAGCACGCCGTAGTTGTAATAACTTTCAACGGAGCCCGGTTCGAGGCGGGCTGCAGCACGATAGTGCTCCTCTGCCTTTTCGAATTGACCCAGCCGCCCGTAGAGTTCGACCAGATTGATGTGCGCCTGAACCATATGTGAATCAATTTCGAGGGCTTTCTCGTGTGCTGTCACGGACTCTTCCAGCCTTCCCTGCCGCTCAAGCTCGATGCCCATCTGCACTTGATTCGTGGCGCTCAGATTGAGCGCCCGAACGTCATTTAGTAGCGGGTCATTGGGCGGGGGAGCCCCGTCCTTGTTTTTCTCGAAGAGCTGAACCTGTTCGTCAGCCTTCCCATCCTGCCCGAGCGCGCGATAGATCAAAGCCAGAGCATAATGGGCAGCACCGAATTCCGGAAACAACGCGCACGCTTTACCGTAGGCATCGGCGGCCCCGGCGAAATCCCGGCTGGCCGCACGAGCTCTTCCCAACCCGTAGTAGGCATCGGCATTATCGGGGTGTTGCTTTACGATCGAACCGTAGAGTTCCTCGCTTTCGCTCAAGTCGGCGGAAGCGAGCAGGCAGTTAGCTAGGTGCAATTGCGCCGGGACATAGTCGGGAGCGATCCGCAGTGCTCTGCGAAGCGTGACGGCAGACTGGTCGCAGTGTCCACCGGCGCTCTCGACCGTGGCCAGATAATAGTCCCACCTAAAGGCTGATGGCGCGAGTTGGCCGGCACGCCGATAGGATACTGCCGCCTCTTGGAAAAGACCGTAGGTCTGCAGGATCATCCCCAGCCGCCCGTTTGCGGTGTCGTCGTCCGGGTGAGCGCGGACGTCAGCATACGCCTCTTGAATCTGGTCTCGGACAACAGAAGAGAAATCGTCAAGAGCAAGGGGAGGCAGGTCGGGAGTAGCTGGTGCGTTTTGAGCCCGCGCTCCGCACGCCGCGAGAATCAGCGTTTGGATTAACCATAACGCCTTCCTCATTCCTTTTTCTCCACTCGATTGCGATGCTAGCATCGCTCGAAATCCCAGGTCAATCTTGCCGGCAAGCAGCGATCTCTCTCAGATTCAACTTCGCAGCTGTCTCAAAAAGCGCGGCAGGTCAAGCCTAACTCCCAGTGCGAGGAAAATCGCGCTGCAAATCTCTTTCCTCATTTCCCAGAACCCGTTTATGGACTGCGAACCACTTCGTCCCGTAGCCGACCTCACACCCCACGTGGTTGAGCAGCCGGTAAATTTTGCTTGGGCTTAAGACGGATTTAGTGAGTGGACG
>QHYO01000577.1 GCA_003224135.1 Acidobacteriota bacterium
AAGTCATCCACAGCCACGCTGTACGTGATTAGATCCACGGTGACTTCGGCGACATAAACGGCCCATGCAAAGGCTGCATAAGCCGACCCGCGATATTTTTCTTCATCCCAAACAATGTCGTCGGGTTGTTCGTAGCGCGCCAAGCTGCGGAATTTGCCATGTTCCGCAACATATGCGCGGCATGCGTCGCGGAACTCGCCGGACGAATAGGACTTCCCGAGCTTGCCGCTGACGGTTAGGGTTTGTCTGATTCCCACAGCAGCCGATTCGACGAGCTTTCCCACTACCATAACCGTACGCGACGCCACTGTGGGGCCGCTATTCGGCACTTCCCGCGTATCTGGCTGAGCGATTCCGACGTCTTCATACCGCAGCCCGAGTGCTTCCGCCGCGATCTGGCACAGCACGGTCTTCGTGCCCTGCCCAAATTCCGTGCTTGAGACCAGGACGCGAACGCTTCCGTCGGCGCAAACTTCCAAGCCAACCACCGATCCGAGATCGCCCATTCCCTTCTTATTGCGCCCCTGTTGGTTTTTGGCAAATTTTTCTTTTTTTGCGTGATAGTGCGAAACTTCGAGCGCTCGATCGAGTAGTTTTCCCAGATCGATTTCTTCCTGCACGGTTTGTCCTGTTGTCGTGGTCTGGCCGGGCCTCAAAAAATTTTGACGCCGAATCTCGACAGGCGAGAGGCCAAGGACCTCGGCGATACGGTCCATGTGGCGCTCGAGCGCGAACAAGGACTGCGGCGCGCCAAATCCGCGAAATGCTCCGTGCGGTGGTGTATTGGTCGCTACGGCCTTAGCTCGAATGCGCACACTGGGCCAATAGTATGGCCCACCGGCATGGATGGCACCGCGCGAAAGCACCACCGGCGACAAAGTTTCGTAGGCGCCTCCGTCAATGGTGAATTCAATTTCTCCCCCCAGAATTTTCCCGTCTCTACGTATCGCTGTGCGGTGGCGTGTCCGCGAAGGATGGCGCTTCGTCGTGGCCGCCATATCTTCCATGCGGTCATAAACAATTTTGACCGGCCTCCCCGACTTCATGGCCAGGAGCGCCGCGTGCCCAGCGATCATCGACGGATATTCTTCCTTGCCACCAAAGGCACCGCCCGTTTCCATCTGCACCACGCGGACGCGATTTTCTGGCAGGTTGCAGAGTTTCATGAGGGCCTTGTGTACGTAGTAGGGGCATTGCAGTGAACCCCACACAGTGAGACCTTGCTGCGGGTCGAACGAGGCAATCATTCCATTATTTTCTATATAGAGCTGTTCCTGAGCGCCCGTCGTATATTCACCTTCAACAACATAGTCGGCATTTTCCCATACGGCACCGACATCACCCTTTTCGATCAGATAGCTTTTGAAAGTGTTGTCTGCGCCCCATATGACTTGGGAGAGTTTCTCACTCTCTTCCATGCTGAAGATTGCGGGCATAGAATCGCATTCGACTGAAACCGCCTCAACGGCCTTCGGGAGAAGGTGGCGGTCTGGATGAGCCAGTAAGAGGAGTGGCTCCTCAGGATGATTGACCAAGCCATCTGCAAGGCACGGCTGATCGTCCTCGATGAGCGCGATGCAATTTTTCCCAGGGATATCCCTGGGCCAGACGATCACGAATTCCTTCCAATCAATCCCCGGGCCAAAGGTAAATTCTTTGATCTTGCCCCTGGGAATGCGGCTACGGACAGTGGCGCCATAGAGCATGCCCGGTAAAACCATGTCATCGACATACCGCGCCAGTCCGGTGACTTTGTCGCGTCCCTCTATGCGGGGAACCGAAGTGCCAACGATAGGCGCGTTCGTCATAGGGATCGAGGAATCATTCTAGCATTGAGCTTTTTCCGCTAGCGCAGGCACTCGGCGCCGATCGGATCTCCGGGAAACTCATCCTCCTTAAACACCAGGCAACCTCGAAGATAAGTGGCTTTCACCACGCCGCGTAGCTTTTCTCCGAGGTACGGCGAAATCGGGTGGCGGAAGTACAAACTTTTAGCGCTCACAGTGAACTCGCTCTCCGTATCGAAGACAACAAAATCGGCGTCGTATCCTGCCGCGATTCGGCCTTTCCGCTTGTGACAGCCAGCAAGATTTGCCGGAGCCTCAGACATCCAACGCGCGATATCGGTCAGCGCAAATCCGCGTTCTCTTGCCTCGGTGTACAACACGGCCAGAGCCACGGACAGGCTCGCAATGCCACCCCATGCGCTTCGGAAATTCCCTTCGTTGGTGTGCTTCATTTCCGGTGGACAGGGAGAATGATCCGTCGCCACCAGATCGATGGTTCGATCGCCCAGTCCCTGCCACAATTGTTCGCAATTTTCGCGGCTGCGAATCGGAGGAGCGCACTTAAACACCGTTGCACCTCTGGGAATTGTTTCAGCCGTCAGATGAAGATAGTGCGGACAAGTTTCCACAGTCACGGGTAGGCCCTCAGAACGTGCAGCCCGTAGTTCGGGGAGTGCTTTGCTGGCAGAGAGGTGGACGATGTGCAAGCGGAAGTTGTATTCGCGGCACAGCGACAGCAACAGTCGAATCGCTGATAGTTCCGCTTCTTCAGGGCGCGATTGCAGATACGTCTGGTAAAAAGACCAGTCCGCATCTCTCATTCGCTCACTCGCTGAATCTATCGGAGCAGGAAGTTCTGCGTGCACAAGCAGTGGCAAGCCGGTCCGGGCAATATGAGGCACAGCATCCCGCAATTGCTGCTCCGTGACCATGGTGAAGCCATCAATGCCAGGGTGAACGAGAAAACACTTGAATCCACGCGCTCCTGCGTTTGCCAAGAGCTCCACGTCGCCTTCGTTGTCCGCGACCACTCCTCCCCAAGCCATCCAATCCACCCGGCACCGGCCGCGAGCTGCTTCCCGCTTGGCCTCGAGCGCCGCCACATTGGTAGTGGCCGGCAAGCAATTCAAAGGCATGTCCACCAACAGAGTGAATCCTCCTGACGCCGCGGCCCGTGTTGCCGTCTCAAATCCTTCCCATTCCGACCGGCCAGGATCGTTGATATGAACATGGGAATCGACCAGGCCGGGCAGAATTGCGGCATCGCCGAAATCCTGGACCTCTGCGTGCCCTGGCACCTGATCCGGAGCGACCACGCCCCGGATTCCTTCTCCTTCCACCAACACAGCGGCCGGACGCACTCCCTCCGGTGTGACTACCCGACGGGAGAGGAAGGCGCGCAGGCTCATTGTGAGGTGGTTCAGAAAAAGTCTCTTGAGAATGAGACCAGAGCGTAGCCTTATGTCCGCAGCTATTCAAGTCGCCGTAATCGATAATTCAACGCGAGAAAACTGCTGGACTCTCACTCTCCCGGCTTATACTTGCCGCCGAGCCCAGGTAGTCAGTTGTTTGCGGAAATTAGCAGCGATCAGGAGCTCATGAAAAATATTTTCATGGCACGTGCGATTCAGCTTTCGATCGACGGAGTTCAGTCCGGGCGCGGCGGCCCCTTCGGCGCTGTGATTGTAAGAGACGGCAAGATCGTCGCCGAGGGAATGAATCAGGTGACTTCGACCAACGATCCAACGGCTCATGCGGAAATATTGGCCATCCGCCAGGCCTGCGAAAAGCTTGGAGTCTTTGAACTGAAAGATTGCGAGCTGTATACCTCGTGCGAACCGTGTCCCATGTGCCTTGGCGCAATCTATTGGGCTCGCCTTAGGCGCATCTATTTCGCCAACACCGCGCAGGACGCGGCGAGAATCGGTTTTGACGACTCCTTCATCTACAGTCAGCTGAAGCAGTCACCGTCGCTGCGGAGCATCCCAACAATCCAGATAATGCGCGAAGAAGCACTCGCGGGATTTCGCGCTTGGACGGAGAAACTCGACAGAATTCCGTATTGAAACGTGGTCACTGGAACCATATTTCGGTACACCCTCGGCAGCCACGCCCTCGTCCATTTAGCTGTGCAGCGAAAGCACGGAGAACAGGAGGTAAATCACCCGCGCAGTTTCATGCGCAGGTCTGCTCTGGGTTTATTAACCGGATTGCGCCTACTTAACTTCTCTCCTACCTGCGCTCCTGAGATTAACCCGACCCTCTGCTGTTGTCTGATTGAACAGATAAATCATTAGCCTGACCAGTACTTCAGGTTTGGTGGTACATTCAGCCTAGCTCAGCGCCTGCACGAGGTCCGCTGGGCCGATTAGACCGCAGACCAGTTCAGAAACTTCCACCTGCTCAGCGCTCGCAGCAGGTAGCGTGCCCTCCTTTCCCGGCTGGTCGGCAGCATTAGAAGACCATTTCGAATCCGAGGGACCTGCCAGCGATGGAACGCGACGGCGCAACCAACGAATCCAGCGAATTGTTCCGCGTCGTTGCAGAGACCGCGTCGGACGCCATCATCAGCATCGATCACGATAGCGTCATCCTGTTCGCGAATCGGGCAGCGGAAAGAATCTTTGGCTATCCTCTTTCCGAAATTCTGGGACAGCAGGCGACTCTGTTGATGCCGGAATATCTGCGTCATCTGCACAAGGCCGCCGTGCACGCCTACGTGAAGACAGGCCAAAAACATATCTCATGGACAGGACTACAGCTAACGGGCTTACACAAGAGCGGAGCAGAAATTCCTTTGGAGATTTCGTTTGGCGAGCACGTCCGCGACGGCAAACACATCTTCACGGGCATTTTGCGAGACGTATCGGAACGCAGTCGAATCGAACGAGAGTTGCGCCATTCCCAGGAAAAGTACGCCAAAATGATTCACTCGAGCCCCGATGCGATCACTTTGCGCAGCCTGCCGGACCGCCGGTACAGCGAGGTCAGCGAGGGGTTCGTGCGCTTGACGGGCTACACCGCCGAGGAAGTAATCGGCAAAACGCCTTCCGAAGTCGGTATCTGGTCGGATGATTCACCACATTCAGAAATTCTCGAGAATTTGCGGCGCGATGGTGAGGTCCGTGAGGTGGAGTTCGCTTTCCGAACCAAGGCCGGAGAACACCGTTACGCCACCGTTTCCGCCGTGCAACTTACACTCGGCACTGAGTCTTATATGCTTTCGATCAGCCGAGACATTACAGAGCGGAAAAGGGTCGAAGAGAGGCTGTCGCAACTCGCAGCCATCGTGGACTCTTCCGTTGACGCCATTATCGGCAAAACCCTGGACGGCACAATTGTCAGCTGGAACGCGGGCGCTGAGGCTGTGTATGGCTATTCCTCCGCCGAAGCTGTCGGACAGTCCATCGCTATTCTTACACCAGCCGAGCAGCAATACGAAGGGGACCAACTGCTCGATCGGCTCGCCCGCGGCGAGAAAATCGATCACCATGAGACGACTCGCATTCGCAAAGATGGTCGGAGAATTATCGTGTCCTTCACGCTTTCGCCAATTCACGACGCGAGCGGAAAGATCGTGGGCGCTTCCGCGATCTCGCGAGATATCACGGAGCGCCGACGCGTCGAGCAGGATCTACAGCGATCTGAGGCACGTTTCGCATCCCTGGTGCAAGACGCTCCTTATGGAATCTATCGTGTGACGTTGCACGGCCAATTTCTGCAGGTCAATCCCGCCCTTGTTCGCATGCTGGGATATCAATCGGAAGCCGAGCTGTTAAATTGCAACATCGAAACAGATGTCTATGCCAAACCCGAATTTCGAAAGCAGCTGATCGACGACTACTGGCGGGACAGAAACTTCAGGGACGTGGAAGTCCACTGGAAACGAAAGGACGGTGAGCGAATCATCGTTCGTCTCTCTGGTCGCCCGGTCGAGCGCCCGGCAGGCGAACTAGCCTATTTTGAAGTCTTTGCCGAGGACATCACCGAACGGCGATTCCTTGAAAGGCAACTGTTGCAATCCCAGAAGATGGACGCGGTCGGCAGGTTGGCCGGTGGCGTCGCGCACGACTTCAATAACTTGCTCGGAGTGATCTTGGGACAGACCGAATTGCTTCAAGACGAACTTGACGGTAGTCCGTCCGTTCACCGAAGAGCGGAAGCGATCGACCACGCGGCACGCCGCGCCGCAGAACTCACAAAGCAACTTTTGGCATTTAGCCGGCAGCAGTTCATCGAGCCGCGCGTCGTCGATACCAATGCGATCGTGCGGGACATAGAGAAGCTCCTGAAAAGGTTGATCGGCGAGGATGTGGAATTGACGATTCACCTGCAACCGAACGCTGGCAACATCAAGGTCGATCCATCTCAACTCGAACAGATTCTGATGAACTTAGCTGTCAATGCCCGCGATGCAATGCCCGACGGTGGAAGACTCATTCTAGAAACGGCGTACGTCGAGCTGGATGAGGCCTATGCGCGACAACATCTGGGCGCTAAGGCGGGCGATTTTGTAATGCTCGTCGTCAGCGACACCGGAACCGGCATGGACGCGCAGACCATGGCGCGGATTTTTGAGCCGTTCTTCACAACCAAGACAGAAGGACGAGGAACTGGGCTCGGATTGTCCACTGTGTACGGCGTCGTGAAGCAAAACAACGGCTACATCATGCCCTATAGCGAAGTGGGACACGGTACGACGTTTCGAGTCTACTTTCCGCGTGTCCGCGAGACTCCGGATTTGCGAGACAAGAAATCGAACCAAGAAGAGTTCGCAAAAGGTTGTGAAACAATTCTCATCGTGGAAGACGAAGAGGCTCTGCGCGAATTGGCTCGAGAGCTTCTCGAGGCCAAAGGCTACAAGTTGATCGAAGCAGAACGCGGCTATAAAGCGATCCAGTTGGTCGAACACTCCCAGACGTCAATCGATCTTCTCCTCACCGATGTTGTGATGCCCGGCATAGGAGGAAAGCAACTGGCAAAGGCACTCCTAGAGCTCCGGCCAGGGCTGCATGTGCTCTACATGTCTGGCTATACCGACGACGTGATCAATAATCGCGTGTTGCCCGAGAACACCCTTCTACTGCCAAAACCGTTTACCCGGGCGCTCTTGCTGCGAAAGGTCCGCGAGGCGCTCGACACGAAAACATCTTTTAGTTCGTCGTAGTCTCACATGCCGGCGAAAAATGCGAAGCCGCTCTTTTCGACTGATCCAGGCACAATCGAGAGCGTCGTAACCGGAACAGAGATGGCCGACGCGAGATGCTCACTTGCTTCGACCGTCAGGCCACCTTACTGAGCAGGCGGGTAGCAAGCGAGAGCGTCAAACGAGAAATCCCGCTCAACAACATGCTGATCCCGACGAGTATGCCTGTGGGTCGATGCTCAAGATGACGTCGCCTTGTTCCAGATCGGAGCAAGAGGGGAGACCACCAGAAACGGGAACGTACGTGGCAAGAGAGGTCGCGATTCCGCACACACATGTTCACCGCTTGACTAGACATTTTCTCGAGCCCGCGCAAGACATTCTGGTGCTCACCATCGGCTTGGCGCTTTTTGGACTCATGGTTCGGACAATAGCCTGGTTGATTCTTCAGATCCTTCAAACCCACCTTCGATTTCCGCCAGGTAATAGCCGAAGTCTTGTTCATGCTGGTGATGGTCGAGGTCGTGCAGCTTGTGATCAGCTACCTCAGGGAGCGCCAAGTGACATTGGACTTCATGGTAGAGCTCGGCATTGTTGCAACACTACGCGAGATCGTCCTGCGAGGTGTGACGGATCTGCCATGGCAGCAAGTCTCCGCTCTTACCGTTTTCGTCCTCGCACTGGGAGCGCCGCTCCGGTTTGGGGATCTGCTCTGATCATTCGTCTGATTTGGAAAAGCAGGTTGCACAAGCCGATGTCAAGAGCATTTCCCGCTAGCACCGTCGGAAGAACGCGATTGCGCCCTCTGTTCCGGCTGGCTACATCTTATGCGGTTTTGCGTTGAAAAGAATCGCTTCCGTATAAAGGCGGAGGTCTCAATCACAAATCATATCTTAGCCAGTTCAATCGCCGAACCTTGCCGCAGCACGAGCTTTCGCCTTGGCGGCTTCTTCTTCTCTGCTTCTCGGCGGCGCATTTGTTTCGAGCGAATGGATAAAGCGGTTCGAGATAACCGCAATTTGCTCGACCGCGGCCTGGAATGCGGCTTCGTTTGCCTTTGACGGCTTATTAAAACCGCTGATTTTCCTTACGAATTGCAGCGAAGCAGCGCGGACCTCTTCGGGCGTAACCGGCGGATCGAAATTGAAAAGAGTTCTGATATTTCGGCACATGTTCTAAGTCCTCACGACCTTAATCTGGACGAGTCGGATCCAAACTCGTTTCGTTCGGCCAGCACGCCACAGGTGTTAACTCCAGGGCGTCGGTTGCCTGCATTAGTTTTTAGATGCTACCGGCAGACTTGGCAGCCTGTGAAGCCAGACGCTGCCGGGCATAGCTACACCACGGACCGACAGGCTCGAGTTTGACGTACGCTTGCCAGTGCTCTCGCGCTTCGGCAAACGCCGAAAGCTTCTCGCAAACGAAGGCCAAGTTGTAGTGCGCGTCGGAATAATCCGGATCCAGGCGAACTGCCTGCCGGAGGTGCCGGCGGGCTTCTTCCATTTCCCCAACCTCTTCGAGCACACTGCCCAGGTTGAAGTGCGCCAAAGGGTTCTCTTCATCCAACGCCAACGCGCGCAGAAAATACTCAGAAGCCCTTTCCAGATTTCCACGCTCGTAGTACAGCGTCCCGCAATTAATCACCGCATCGATCCTTTGCGGATCAACTAACAGCGCGCGCTCGTAGGCCTCGATTGCTTCGGCCTTTTTGTTTCCGTCGACTTCATATTCGAGCGCCATAGCAAGCCAGTCGGCGGCGCTTCGCCCGGACATCACACGCACTCTCTCGTCGAGTTCGCGAGTCTCAAAGTTCAGCACAAACTGGCCCGAAATAGGCTTAAGCCGCGATCCGCCTCGCTCGACAATTACATCTCTTCCATCGGAGAGAACGCGCAGTTCCGCCAGCGGTGCCTGCACCTGGGAAAGTTTTTCTCGGAGCGCGGCAAGCGCCCGCTGCAGCCGATTGGCGGGCACTCCTTTTTCGGACAACTGTTTCACCGTGCGCAATCCAATTAAATCGCGAAAATCATAGGAGCGGATTCCTTTGTCTCTTCGGGGAGAAACCAGGCGTAGGCGGTCCCAGTAATCCAACTGCTTTCCGGTTAGACCCAGAATGCGCTGGACTTCGTCAGGGCTGAATCTGTCTGTGGGGCCCATTGCGAGCTAGCCGGCTGCTTTTTTGCCCGCGCGCTTTTGTGCTCCCGGCTGAACAGCGCGAGTGGGCGGCTTCTTCCCCACGGACGCCACCAGAGTCGGCGCGGACGCCGCAGCTGTTGGCGGAGCAGGCTTTTCAGCAAGGCTCTTCTTAAGAGCTTCCATCAAATCGATTACCGGAGCCATGTGTGGCTGGGCCACCTCGGTCACTTGCTGGCCCTGCAGTTTGGCGGCAATCATCGCGCGAACATTCTCTTGATACGTATCGTGATATTTCTGAGGCTCGAATGGCGCTTTGAGGCTGTCAATAAGTTGCAGCGCGAGCTTCTTTTCCTGATCCTTTACTTCAACCTTGTCGGTTGGGATGGACTCGGCTGCGCGAATCTCGTTCGAATAGAACATCGTGTGCAGCGTCATGCCTTTGCTGCCTGGCCTGACAATCACGATATGCTCGCGTTGATGCATGGTGACCTTCGCAATCGCTCCGTATCCAGACTCCTTCATGGCATTCATTAGCAACTGGTAGGCTTTCAGTCCGGCATCCTCGGGGCTGATGTAATAAGATGAGTCGAAGTATAGAGGATCGATCTCTTCCAGCTTCACAAACTCTAGAATTTCCATCACGTGGGCAGAAGGGGGCTCGATCTTGTCGAGTTCCTCGTCGCTGAACAAAACGTACTGGTCCTTTTCGTACTCGTAGC